>JAQVEX010000035.1 GCA_028697555.1 Lentimicrobiaceae bacterium
ACCGATTATTATTTGTTTAATTGGGAAATAGTTGCCGACGGAAAAATTATACAGCAATCGCCATTGGCTATTTTTGGTTCTATCAATCCGCAGGAAGAAAAAACCGTTGGCTTAGATATTGAAAAAATTGACTTAGACAAATACAACGAAGTGCTTTTCAATATTTATGCCGTTAATATGAAGGAAACTATTGGCGTGCCGTTTGGTCATGTTATGGCTTCGGAGCAATTTATCGTAAAAAAAGCCGATTTGAAACCAAATTTATATAAAGGCGATAAAAAAGTTGCAGTTTCTGAAAACAAAAACGATATTATATTGTCCGGCGAAAATTTCTCAATAAAATTCGATAAAAGTATAAACGCAATAAGCAGCTACGTACTCAACGATTATGAAATCCTTGAAGCTCCGCTTACTGCTAACTTTTGGCGTGCTCCAACCGACAACGACTTTGGTAACGGAATGCAAAAGCGCTGTGTGGCGTGGAAAACCATCGTTGAAGAAAGCAAAAACTACAAACACGAGATTGTTACAACAGCCGACAACAACGTAGTTTTAAAAACTTCGCAGATTTTGAATAACAACTACGGCACCCTTGAAATTGACTACCAAATTGCCGGAAACGGACAAATTAATGTTTCGTACAAATACACACCTGCAGATACCACAATACCCGAAATTCCGGTTATAGGAATGAAAATGCAATTGAAAAAACAATTTAACAAATTGCAATATTACGGTCGCGGTCCCGAAGAGAACTATATAGACAGAAACACTGCATCGTTTATAGGACTTTATAATTCTACCGTACACGACCAATACTACGCTTATGCACGTCCGCAAGAAAACGGATACAAAACCGATACCAGATACCTTTCGCTGACAAATATTTTCAATTTGGGTATCAGAGTTGATGCAATTGATAATCCTTTGGGTTTTAGCGCTCTACACTACTCTATCGCCGATTTGGACGAAGGACTTGAAAAAACATTCAGAACAATAAAAGACGTTAAGGAAGGCAACTTTACAGAGCTACGCATTGACCACAAAATGGTAGGACTAGGCGGAGACGATAGTTGGGGTTCAAAACCTTATGACATACATCGTATATTTCCTAACAAAACGCACGAATACAGTTTCAGTATTACACCTTTGTTTTAAGTTGTAACAAAAAATGATGTAAATGGGAGACAGCACGTCTCCCTTTTTTTCATTACTGTACGATAATATCATTAATCACAAAGCTATTGTTGGTTTTTAGTCCAGAAGTTTCGGGTTTGAAACAAAATTTGGCTTTAAAGTTTCTATTTTTCTTTACGTTCTTTTTTGTTATTTCGTTCAGTATTAATTTTAAAGGTACTCAATGCTCTCATACCGTTTATCACGGTACTCGGGTGATAAAAAAGAACCAAAAAATCAAGGCTGACATTTCTTTACTGAATTGCGTTCTCATAAATCCTGAGCTCGTGCGGGTGATCTCCTCGCAAGCTCGGAGCTTCCCGCCCTCACTTGGGATTTATTTCGAACTCCATTCAGCAGAAATGTATGCCGTCATTTTTAAAGCTAGATTTTTAGCTATTGTCCTTCCTTACCGTGACAAATTATTTAAATGAAAAGAGGGAAGTGTATTTATTGCTAAAATGTTTAACAAAGTCGTTGACTTACACTTAATTTGCAAAAGCTAACGAGTCGGTGGTAAAATTTCACTATTTTAAAAGCCTTTTTACGCAGAATATGTATAAAAGAAACGTTAAAAATTTCTGAATCCCTGTAAGAAATTTAGTTTCTTTTATACGGTTTTTATTGCCACAAGGCAATAAAAAATTCCTTGTAAAAAGTGTCTTTTCTTTTGTTTCGTTTTCTTTGGACAAGCAAAGAAAATGAAAAAAACAAAATTAAAACTGTAAAAGATTATCGATTACAAAAAAAGTCTAATTGGAACTGCCATTAGCTGTTAGTTGCCGGCTAAACATAGCCCCTAAGTTTCGGGCCTAAAAGCCAAGAGCCAACAGCTAACGGCTAAATTTATATTTATCGGACAATAATATTTTTTACTGTTTCACAAATTTAAGTTCAGTTGTCCCTTTTGTTGTATCAAGCCGTAGCACGTAAACGCCTTTCGTCAGATATGATACATCAACGGAATTATTACTAACAGCCAACTTAGTTTTGTTAAGCACCAATCTGCCGTAAATATCATGAATTTCAATGCTGTTTATTTGGTTATCGGTATCAATGTTAAGAATATTACTGACAGGGTTTGGATAAATATTAACTTCGGCAATATCCTTTATATTTATGCTTGTTTCGCACTGATAAGTACCAGTTGTGGCAGGTAAGTTTAAATAATAGTTATAGCCGTATCGTAAGATCCAATTTTTATCTATGGCATTTTGACTATTAGTAGCCATTACTGTTGGGTAATCCGGAGATGATACATCATAAACCGGATAAATCTTCGGATAATCGTTTACAGCCCTTGTTGGAAGATCGCAGTATATTAGGTCTAAAGCTTGGGTGGTAAAGTTGTTATTCCAGCAAGACAATATTCTCAATTCCGTATTATTGCTTAAATCCAAAGAAGTGAGATTGTTGTCGTTACAATATAATAGACTCAACAGTATAAGTTTACTAACATCTAAAGAAGTGAGATTATTATATGAACAACCAAACATTTCTAACGTTGTAAGTTCGTTTACATCTAAGTATGCAAAGTTATTACCGCTACAACCTAATCTTTCTATAGCAGTAAGCCCGCTTAAATCGATAGATGAAAGATTATTATTTGTGCAGCCCAATACTCTCAAAGAACTAAGACCGCTTACATATAGAGATGTTAGATTATTATCTGAGCAATTAAAATATTCTAATGATATAGCATCTGTAACATCTAAAGTTGTTAAATTGTTGATATTGCAGCGTAAAATCCTCATTGCTGCATTTCCACTTAAATTTAAAGATGTGAGATTATTGTCATAGCACCACAACTCTCTTAACGCAGTATACCCACTTAAATCAAGAGATGTAAGACTATTTTCGTGGCAGATCAAATATTTTAGTGTAGTTGACCCACTTAAGTCCAAAGACGTGAGATTATTATTTTGGCAACCTATAGAAACTATAGATGATAGTCCGCTTAAATTTAAAGAAGTAAGATCGTTGTCATAGCAGTATAAATATTCTAATGCAGAAAGTCCGCTTACGTCTATAGAAGTGAAATCGTTGTTGGAGCATATCAAAGATTTTAATGTTGTAAGTTGGCTTTTGTCCAAATATGAAAGATTATTATACGAACAGTCAAAATATTCTAATGAGGTAAGTTCGCTTACATCCAAAGATGTTAAACTGTTGTATTGACAAATTAATGCTTTTAGCGTAGTAAGTCCGCTTAAATCGAAGGATGTAAAACTGTTACCGCTACAATCTAATTCTTCCAATGCAGTAGGACCTGTAAGACAATTCAAGGATGTGAGACAATTGTTCTTACAATTTAAAATTTTTAATTCTGTAGCTCCACTAACATTCAGAGATGTGAGACCATTATTCTGACAATCCAAACTTTGGAGTGCCGTAGCTTCACTAACATCCAAAGATGTAAAACCATTGTATCCGCAAATTAATGTTTTTAGCGATGTGGCTCCACTAAGGTCAAGAGATGTAAGACTGTTGCCTAAGCAGAACAAATCAACTAGCTGGGTGTTGTTTTGTATGTTTATGTCTGTTAGATTTCCGTAGTTAAATCTGCAGTCGAATCCTATTATATCACCATATACTCTCACAGTAGTTGAATCAGCGTAATAGTCAAAGTTTACGATTAGGGCAGTAGGCCAGACGGTGAAAGCTATAACTGTTGTGTCGGTAGAACCGCTTACAATCCTAACAGGTGTGTTTGCTTCACTCGCTAGAAAGTAGAGTCTCATATAATTGCCTTGTTCAACCGTCAATTCTACCCAGCGCGACATATTTTGTGCTGTTGCTAAGTTTACATTGGCAAATATGGCTATAACTATAATAGCCAAAATGATTTTTACTTTTTTAATCATATCTTTTTAAAATTTATTGTTTTATAAATTTAAAATCAGCCGTACCTTTTGTTGTACCAAGTCTGAGTACATAAACGCCTTTCGTCAGATATGATACATCAACAGAATTATCACTAGTAGGCAACTTAGTTTTGTTAAGTAACGACTTGCCATAAACATCATAAATTTCAATGCTTGTTATTCGGCTGTCGGTATTTATATAAAGAATATCGTTAACCGGATTTGGATAGATGGTCGTTTGAGCGATATCTTCTAAACTTGTGCTAGTTCCGCATTTGTAAGTGCCTGTCGTGTTGACACGCGAAGAATCGCAAGCATACTGCACTTTCCAACTTTTAATCACTGCGTTCGAGCTATTAGTAGCTACTACTTTAGAATAATCGGGAGAAGATGCATCGTAAATAGGGAAGATTCTTCCATAATCACAAGACGTTACCGTTCGATTTTTACAGTATATTTGAGGTAAACCACAGTATATTTGGTCTAATGCCAGAGTAGAAAAGTTATTGCCGTAGCATACCAAACCATCTAACCTTTTTAATCCACTCACATCCAAAGATGTGAGTAAATTATTGTTGCAATACAACTCGCCAAGAAAAACTAATACACCCAAATTTAAAGATGTAAGTTCATTGTTAGCACATTCCAAATGTCTTAAACGTTCCGAATTACTTACGTCCAAAGAGGTGATACTATTGTTGTTACAATACAAAGTTTTTAACGATGTAAGTCTCCTAGTGTCTAAAGAAGTGAGATTGTTGTTGTCGCAACACAAAGATAATAACCCCGTAAGTCTGCTAAGATTCAAATAAGTGATATTATTGTCGTTGCAATACAAAGTTGATAAGCCCATTTGCCTGCTAATATCTAAAGTAGTGAGATTATTGTTGTTGCAATACAAATATTTTAACGTCGTAGGTAAACCGAAATTCAAAGAGCTGAGATTATTGTCATTGCAACGCAAAGTCGATAACAATGTAAGTCCACTAACATCTAACGAAGTAAGACTATTGTCGTTGCAACGCAAAGTTTCTAACGATGTAAGCCCGCTAACATTTAATGAAGTGAGACTGTTCTTTTCGCAATTCAAACTTTTTAACGATGTAAGCCCACTAACATCTATAGAAGAAAGATTGTTGTTACTACATGCCAATTGCTCTAAAAGCGTAAGCCCACTGACATTCAAAGAGGTGAGACAGTTGTAGTGGCACTTCAATTCTGTCAGTTCTGTCAGACTGCTTACATTTAAAGAGGTGAGACTATTTTCGTAACAATACAATACTTCTAATCCGGTAGCACCGTTAACATTCAAAGAAGCGAGACTATTATTGTTGCAATACAATACTTTTAATCCGGTAGCACCGTCAACATTCAAAGAAGTGAGACTATTGTTTCCGCAATACAAAGTTTCTAACGATGTGAGCCCGCTAACATCCAAGGAAGTAAGACTATTGTTTCCGCAATCCAAAGTTTCTAACGATGTAAGTCCGCTAACATTCAAAGATGTGAGACTATTGTTCCCACAATTCAATAATGTCAGCATTGTGTTATTTGAAGCATCTACGCTTGTAAGTTTAGTTTGGTTGCCACTGCAATCAACCTTTTTGACATCTCCATATAATCTCATTATATTAGAATCTGCATAGCAATTTGCTAGAGTCCCAAAATAAGACACCCTAACAATTGTATCTGTAGAGCCACTTATTACCCTTACAGGTGTGTTTGATGTAGTTGACGTAAGCCGAAAATGTATATTCTCTCCTTGTTGAACACCCAACTCTACCCAGCGCGACATGTTTTGTGCTGTTGCCAGATTTACATTGGCAAATACGGCTACAACCATGATAGCCAAAATGGTTTTTACATTTGTTTTCATATCTCTATTTTTTAAGTTATATCTTAAATACAAAATAATAAATTACATTGCTTAGAAAAATTTACTGTTTCACAAATTTAAGTTCAGTTGTACCTTTTGTTGTATCAAGCCGCAGCACGTAAACGCCACTCGTCAAATAAGACACATCTACAGTGCTCTTAGTAGCAGCTAATTTGGTTTTATTATGTACCAATCTGCCATAAATATCATAAATTTCAATGCTGTTTATTTGGTTATCGTCGGCAATAATGCAAAGGACTTCATTTACCGGATTTGGATAAATTTTTATTTCGGCAAAATCCTTTATGCTAGCGTTGGGTACACATTGGTAAGTACCTGTTGTAGGTATTGGCATATCATAATAGTCCACTACCTCCCAATTCCTATCTATTGCATTTTGGCTATTTGTGGCTGCTACTATTGAGTCATACGAAGTAAACGGTGGAATAGGATTAATATACCCTTTGTAGTAGTTATATAACCTTGAAGGTAAGTTGCAGTATATTTGGTCTATAGCCAGAGTAGTAAAATTATTGCCCCCGCAATACAAGGAATGTAGCGATGTTAGTCTGCTTACGTCTAATGAAGTGAGATTATTCATACCACAAACCAAAATTTGTAACGCATCAAGTCCGCTTAAATCTAAGGAATTTAGATTATTGTACGCACAATGCAAAGTTTTTAAAGCCACAAGTCCACTTAAATCTATATTAGTAAGATTATTGTTAGTGCAATAAAATATTTCTAATGCTGTTGCCCCACTTAAATTTATAGATGTGAGATTATTAGCTTCGCACCCAAAATCTTTCAACGCAGTAAGTCCGCTAACATCTATCGAGGTGAGACTATTACCACTACAATGCAAAGTATGTAACGCTGTAAGTCCGCTAACATCCAATGAGGTGAGACTATTATTGTGGCACCACAATTCTTGTAGCGCGGTAAGTCCGCTTGCATTCAATGATGTAAGTTTGTTTCTTTCGCATTTAATTTTTTTTAATGCTGTATTCTCGCCTATAACTAAAGAAGATAGACTACTATTGTAACAAATCAATTCTTCTAATGAAGTAAGCTCGCTGATATCCAATGATGTAAACCTATTTTTGCCACATATTAGTAATTTAAGTGAAACGAGTCCGCTTAAATCTATATTAGCAAGATTATTGCCATCGCAATACAGTATTTCTAATGCTGTTGCCCCACTTAAATTAATAGATGTGAGATTATTATTTCCGCACCTAAAATCTTTCAACGTAGTAAGTCCGCTAACATCTATCGAGGTGAGACTATTACTACTACAATGCAAAGTATGTAACGCTGTTAATCCGCTAACATCTAATGAACTGAGTTCATTGTTGTTGCACCGCAATTCTTGTAGTGCGGTAAGTCCGCTTGCATTCAATGATATGAGTTTGTTATTTTCGCATTTAATTTTTTTTAATGCTGTATTCTCGCCCATAACCAAAGAAGATAGACTATTATCGTAACAAATCAACTCTTCTAATGAAGTAAGTTCACTGATATCCAATGATGTAAGCTTATTTCTATCACATTTTAGTAATTTAAGTGAAACAAGTCCGCTTAAGTCAATTGATGTAATATGATTAAGTTCACAATATAATTTAGACAACAAATTACTATTAGAAGCATCTAAGCTTGTGATATCACTATAGTTATTACTACAATCAAACCCTGTAATATCACCATATATCCTCATTTTGGTAGAGTCGGAATAGTAATTTTGGACTCCAATCCAGTTTGTATCAACAGTAACAATAATATCTGTGGAACCGCTTACAATCCTAACAGGAGTGTTTGCTTCGCTCGCTATAAAGTCAAGTCCCATATAATTGCCTTGTTCAACCGTCAATTCTATCCATCGCGACATATTTTGTGCTGTTGCCAAGTTAGTATTGGCAAAAATGGCTACAACCATAATAGCCAAAATGGTTTTTACTTTTGTTTTCATATTTCTATTTTTTAAGTTATACTTTTAATACAAAATAATAAGTTATATCGCTTTTAAAAATTTACTGTTTAATAAATTTAAGTTCAGTTGTACCTTTGGTTGTGCCAAGCCGTAGCACGTAAACGCCATTCGTCAGAAACGACACATCAACATTGCTCTTAGTAGCAGCTAATTGGGTTTTATTAAGCACCAATCTGCCGTAAATATCATAAATTTCAATGCTTGTTATACGGCTGTCGGTATTTATATAAAGAATATCGTTAACCGGATTTGGATAAATGGTTGTTTGAGAAATATCTTCTAAACTTGTGCTAGTTTCGCATTGATAAGTACCTGTCGTATAGACATCTGAAGAATCGCAAGCGTACTGTACTAGCCAACTTTTACGCCTTGCGTTTTGTTTGTTGGTAGCGACAACTTTGGAGTAATCGGGAGAAGATTCATCATAAATAGGAAAGATTCTTCCATAACAGGGTGTTACCGCTCGACCTTTACAGTACATTTTAGGCAAATCACAGTATATTTGGTCTAATGCCTGAGTAGTAAAGTTATTGCCGTAGCATACCAAACAATTTAATGATATAAATTTACTAACATCCAAAGAGGTGAGTAAATTATTGTTGCAATACAACTTGCGAATACCAGCTAACGCCTTAGTATTCAATAATGTAAGTTCATTGTTAGCACACTCTAAATGTGTTAAAAATCTCGAATTACTAACATCCAAAGAAGTGAGACTATTGTTGTTACAACACAAAGTTTCTAACGATGTAAGACTGCTAGCATCTAAAGAAGTAATGCCATTGTTGTCGCAACACAAAGTTTCCAACCTCGTAAACCCGCTATAATCTAAGGAAGTAATACTATTGTTGTTGTAACGCAAAGTTAATAACAATGTAAGCCCGCTAACATCTAATGAAGTGAGACTATTGCTGCTACAATCCAATTCATTTAACAACATAGTTTCATCGAAATTCAATGAGCTGAGATTATTGTCGTAACAATACAATTCTATTAATGTTGTCAACCCACTAACATCTAATGAAGTGAGACTATTATTGCTGCAATCCAAAGTCCATAACGATGTAAGCCCGCCAACGTCTAATGAAGTGAGACTATTGTTGCTGCAATCCAAAAGCCATAACGATGGAAGCCCGCTAACATCTATAGAAGTAAGACTATTGTTGCTGCAATACAAAGCTTCAAACGATGTAAGTCCACTAACATCTATAGAAGTAAGACTATTGTTGTTGCAATTCAAAACGGTCAGCATTGTATTATTGGAAACATCTACGCCTGTAATTTTACTTTCGTTGCCGCCACAATTAATCTGTTTGATATTTCCATATAATCTCATTATATTGGAATCTGCGTAGCAGGTTGCTTGAGTACCGAACGAAAACACCTTAACAATTGTATCTGTAGAGCCACTTATTACCCTTACAGGTGTGTTTGATACATTTGACGCAAGCCAAAAATTTATAGTCTCTCCTTGTTGTACATTTAGCTCTACCCATCGCGACATGTTTTGCGCTGTTGCCAAGTTAGTATTGGCAAAAATGGCTACAACCATAATAGCCAAAATGGTTTTTACTTTTGTTTTCATAACTGTAATTATTTAGGTTATTATTAAATCTATTTGTTATCTATTGTATAATTATATTAAATATTTTAAACATCAATATTCAACCTGTTGATTTTCAGATTATTTACGGACACGCTATTTTTATAAGCCCAAAAAGGCTCACTAACTTATTACAACTAACCTATCTGGGCAAAGTTAACAATAATTAACAATAAACAAATTAAATATTTGTGTTTTTTCTGTGAAATTACAAAAAAAAGGCTGTCTTCTTACAAAGACAACCTTTTTAGCGAAAAATATAATCTTAAATTTATATAAAATGAAAAAATGTTTCTTAAACTCTTCTTTCTTTAATTCTAGCTTTTTTACCTTTAAGTTTACGCAAATAAAATATTCTTGCCCTGCGAACCGAACCGTGTTTATTTACATCAATACCATCGATAAATGGCGAATTAATTGGAAATATTCTTTCAACACCAACAGTACCCGAAACTTTTCTTACAGTAAAAGTTTCTGATGCTCCCGAGCCCGAACGCTGCAATACTACACCCTGAAAAGCCTGAATACGTTCTTTGTCGCCTTCCTTAATTTTATATTTTACAGTAACTGTATCGCCAGCTCCAAACTTAGGATACTCCTTCTTTTCAACAAAGTTGTCTTCAACATACTGAATTAAAGCCTTCTTACTCATCTCTATTTTTATTATATATTTTGTAATTTCGTTTAAAAAGATTGCAAAGATATACATTTTTTTACAATCCAAAGTAATCTTTTCAATTTATTTTGTTATTTTTTTTCGCTTCACAGAATTTGTATAAATTTGTGCACTGTTTTTTGAAACGTAAATTTATAATTTTGAGTATTGAGTATTGAGTGTCGAGTATTGAGTGTCGAGAACTCACAACTCATAACTCATAACTCATAACTCAGAACTCTGAACTCAGAACTCAGAACTTACAGATATGAAAAATATAACAAAACTCATTATCACTATACTAACGTTAACACTACTCTCAACAAGTGCTAAATCACAGATAATACCTACCACTATACAAGGAAACATTGTAAACACGCCCAATTATAAAACAATAAGCGCCGATACTGTTTCAAATAATGCGTACGTGAGTATTGCAACTTCAAATATTGAAAGCAACGGCAACTTTAAATTAGTTTTATTTATCACCGAAACCAATATAGTGCGACTTACAATCAACGATAATAATTTTATTACGATGATTGTTTCCCCTGGCGAAAACATTGTTGTCAACAACGCTTCGCCGGTTTTCGGAATAAATAGCGAAATATCCGGCTCCGAACACACACAACTGCTTTATTCGGTTATGAATAATGTAAGAGTATATGATATTGCCGAAGATTCGCTCAGAAGGGCGTACAACCAAGCTATTGCAATACCCGATACTACACTTTCAAAACAAATTTGGACTGAAATTTTAAACAATCACGATAAGCGAAGGTTTTTCATAACTTCTGAAATAAATAAAAATCCTTCGTCGTTGGCATGGCTGTTTTTGTTTGACCGTCTTGACATCAACAACGACTTTAATACTATTAGCCAAGCTGCATCGGCTATTGTTAAAGCTCATCCCAATAATAACTACGCAAAGTTTTTCGAGAATAAAATCGCTATCCTACGCAAAACCGCAGTCGGCAGCCCTGCACCCGAAATAGACTTGCCCGATCCTAACGGTACATACATTAAACTATCAGACCTTAAAGGAAAAATTGTGCTGTTGGATTTTTGGGCTTCGTGGTGCATGCCTTGCAGAAAAGCAAATCCGCAAGTAGTTCAACTATACGAAAAGTATAAAGATTTTGGATTTGATGTTTATAGCGTGTCGTTAGACAGAACCAAAGACGATTGGGTGAACGCAATTGCTAAAGATAAACTTAGCTGGAAAAATCACGTCAGCGATTTGAAATATTGGAAATCGGAAGCTGCCTTAAATTACGGTGTGATATCAATTCCGCATACATTTATTATTGATAAAGAAGGAAAAATTGCTGCCAAAAACCTTATGGGCGACGACTTGGAAAACAAAATAAAAGAATTAATAAACAACAAATAAACCTATGAATATTGTTTTTGGCATTATACTATCGTACTTAGTTGGCTCATTTTCATCGGCTTATTGGATAGGGAAATGGTTTTTTGGAATAAATGTCAAGGAAGAAGGTAGTAAAAATGCAGGTGCAACAAACACATTCAGGTTGTTGGGCACGGCTCCGGCTATTATTGTTTTGCTTATCGATTTTGCAAAAGCATTTCTTGCGGTAAAATATATCCCTTATTTATTTGAAAATACATCAACTTTAATTTCAAACATCGACTACCAAATTATTCTTGGATTTGCTGTTGTTATCGGGCATGTTTTGCCGATATTTTCAAACTTCAAAGGTGGTAAAGGAGTGGCTTCACTTATAGGAGTTGCCATAGCATTGTACAATCCCATAATTATTGCAATTATTTTAGTTCTATTTGTTGCCGTTGTTGCAATATCCAACTTTATTTCTTTGGGTTCAATAACAGCTGCTATCACACTGCCAATTTTAACGCTTATTTTTCAAAACGACAGCTTAAGCCTTATAATTGCTGCATTTATTATTGCCGTTTTCGTTGTTTTTATGCATCGCAAAAATATTAAAAGACTTATAAATGGAAATGAAAATAAATTTATTTCAAAAAAAAATAAGCATTAACTTAAATTTTATATCTTTACAAAAAAAATGAAATTGGCATTATTGTTAATTTTTTAATCGAAAAAATAATAAACAAATAATATAAAAACGATAAACATATGAACATCAATTTTGTTATTAATAGTCAAGTTCTAGAAAAAAAGTTGCAACAACTAATCGGTGTAGTATCAACCAATAAAGCTTTACCCATAACTCAGGATTTTCTTATCGATTTGCAAGGAAACAATTTGACAATTACAGCTACCGATTTGGAAACTACGCTAAAAATCACATTAGAACTTGCAAACTCTAACGGCGAAGGTAAATTTACAGTTCCGGCTCGTCCGCTTTTAGATTTCTTAAAATTTTTACCCGATGCTCCTGTTACTTTTAATATCGATTTGGAAAAACTTAGCATAGATATCAATAGCAACGAAGGTAAATACCGACTTACCGGACACAATGCCGAAGAGTTTCCCGAACTGCCCGAAATAGAAAAAGAAAATGAATTTTATTTGAATTCCGGACTTTTGCGCGATGGAATAAATAAAACGGTTTTTGCAACCGGCAACGACGAAAGACGTCCTGCTATCAACGGTGTTTTCTTTGAAGTTGATACCGATTCGCTTACTTTAGTAGCTTCCGATGCTCACAAGTTGGTCAAATACACCAGAAACGATGCAAATCCGAATATAAGCACATCATTTGTGGTAGCAAAAAAACCGTTGAACGTTCTAAGAAACTTACTTACAAACTCCGACGAAACTGCAAAAATATCGTACAACGACAAGCATATTTGCTTCAACATGGATAAAGACATTATTTACGCTCGACTTATCGATGCTCGTTATCCAAACTACAAAGCTGTTATACCTCAAGCCAACGAAAACAAACTTGTAGCCGATCGCGAATTGCTTATTAACTCAATCAATCGTCTTGTTCCTTTTGCCAATCAAAGTACACAGCAGTTGGTTTTCACACTAAGCGGTCAGGAATTGGTTATGGAAGTTGAAGATATCGACTACTCAAATCAAGGCGTTGAACGTATTGAATGTTCGTACAGCGGCGAAGATATGAAAATTGCTTTCAGCTACAGATATTTATTAGAACTACTAGGCAATTTAGATACAAAAAACGTTGTTTTCTTACTCGGAAATCCCGACAGAGCCGGTTTAATTCAACCCGAAGATAACGAAAACACCGACGAAGACATCGTTATGGTAATTATGCCATTGCAGATTGTTAACGGATAGTTGAAGACTTTAAAAACAAAAAAAGCATTTCGGAGTTTATTCCGAAATGCTTTTTTTATATTCTTTCTGTTTGGAGTCAGAAGTTATGAGTTATGAGTTATGAGTCGGGAGTTTTGACACTCGAAACTCGAAACTCGAAACTCAAAACTAGCCAAGTACCTACCCATTCATAGAAATTAGAAACTCCTCATTAGTTTCGGTAAATTTCATCTTATCTTTAATAAACTCCATAGCCTCTACCGAATTCATATCTGCGAGCATATTTCTCAATATCCAAATTCTTTGCAATACTTCTTTATCAAGTAGCAAGTCGTCTCTACGTGTACTCGAAGCTGTAATATCAACGGCTGGGAATATACGTTTGTTGGATAATTTTCTATCAAGTTGCAACTCCATGTTTCCGGTTCCTTTAAATTCTTCAAAAATAACCTCGTCCATACGCGAACCAGTTTCGGTAAGAGCAGTTGCAATAATAGTAAGCGAGCCGCCATTTTCAATCTGACGAGCAGCTCCGAAAAATCTCTTAGGTTTTTGAAGTGCATTAGCCTCTACCCCACCCGATAACACTTTACCCGAAGCCGGAGCAACAGTGTTGTATGCTCTTGCCAATCTGGTAATAGAGTCTAACAGAATAACAACGTCGTGTCCGCATTCGGTGAGTCGCTTGGCTTTTTCTAAAACCAAATTTGCAATTCTAACGTGTCTGGCTGCAGGTTCGTCAAAAGTAGAAGCAATAACTTCGGCATTAACATTCCTTGCCATATCGGTAACCTCTTCGGGACGCTCATCAATAAGCAAAACTATTAAATAAGCCTCAGGGTGATTATATGCAATGGCATTAGCTATTTCTTTTAAAAGAACAGTTTTACCTGTCTTGGGCTGAGCCACAATCAAACCTCTCTGACCTTTACCGATAGGACTAAACAAATCGACAATACGTGTACTCATGGAGTTTTGCGGATGTCCGGTAAGGTTAAACTTCTTTTCCGGAAACAATGGTGTGAGATAATCAAAAGGAATACGGTCGCGAATATCGTCGGGAAGCATTCCGTTTATTTTTTCAACTCTTATAAGCGGAAAATATTTTTCGCCCTCTTTAGGCGGACGAATTGTACCTTCTATGGTGTCGCCGGTTTTTAATCCAAACAACTTTATCTGCGATTGCGAAACATAAACATCGTCGGGCGAGTTAAGATAATTATAGTCGGAAGACCTGATAAAACCGTATCCTTCGGGCATAATTTCCAACACACCTTCACATTTTACAATACCTTCAACTTCCCACGAGAAAGGTTCTCTGTGTGCTTGCTGATTATTGTTGTTTTGTTTTTTATCCTGAAATCTGTTCTTATTGTTTTTGTTATCCGAACTGCCAACACCGTTTTTGCTCTGTTCGCCATTAGGTTTATCTTCTTCAACCTTTGCCTTTTTAACTTCCAATGGCTTTTCATCTATAGTTTTACTTTCCGATATATCAACATACTCCTCTTTGTCGGTATATGCATCCATCTCATCTTTTAGGTCAAACGATGGCAAATACATGTCGTCCAAAATCATTCCGGCATCTTCGTTGTCGAATAAATCGGCAGCTACATTCGCTTTTGTGCTAACAACTTCCGTGGCAGGTTTTTTATCTACCTCTGTTTTATTATTAGTAAATTTACGTTTGTGTTTATCGTTTCTTTTATTTTTTTCAGCCGAACTTTGTCCCGTTTTGGGATTAACAGGACTGCTTACTACCTCACTACTGCGTTTTTGCTCGCTCGTATTTAGCTTATTCTCAACCGTTTTCTCTTTGGGTTGTACTTTTTCGTCGGGTTTGGCACTATCCACTTTGGTGGTGCTTGTACCACTAGCAGGTTGCGAAATATCGCGTTTAACCGAACTCGCAACTATAGCATTTCTGTTGGTTATTCGTTTTCTGCCTCTCGTTTCTTTTTTGGCTTTTTGCTCACTTTGCTCCTTCTTAACAACCGCTTCGGAAGGATTTGCAGCCTGAAAATCAAGGATTTGATATATTAGATCTTGTTTTTTGTAAGAGTCGACTTTTTTAATTTTAAAGTCTTTGGCTATCACGCGTAATTCGCTCAACAATTTGCTTTCTAACTCTTTTTTATCGTACATAAAATATATTATTTGATTATAAATCTTAGATTGGATTTTTAAAATATAAACCGATAAATCTTATTTGATATTACTGATATTGAAAAGACTACAACACCCTGCTATTATGTGATTAAAGGAAATAAGGTAAGTAATCTTTGGGAAATAAGAACTTTGATTTTTTTGCAAAGATATAACTTTAATTCAATTTGCAAAAAAAATGTTGAATTGTTTTTCATAAATTACCGTATTTACTTGCACACAATTTTGCAAAACTCTAACTATATATGCATTTGCAACTACTATATAAGGGCTACACCGCGTATTTCAAGACTTTTTAATAATAGAAATTCGTAAAAAATCTTTAATATTTTTTAAGTTTTATTTGGATAATATGAAAAAGTAATTATTTTTGCACAGAATATCTAACAAAATATCAACATTTTAAAATTATAGGAGGACACTTATCGGCAAATTTCTACTCTAAATTAAAGTAAATATCATACTAACAATAAGAAGTTATGACAACAAACACTTCGCAAGTTAGCGACAAACAGCTAATTGATGAGTATATTGCCGGTGATAACAAGTGTCTCGAAGTCTTAATAAACAGACATCGCCAAAAGGTATATACCTATATTTTAATGATGGTTAGAGATTCTTCCTGCGCCGACGATATTTTCCAAGACACTTTTATTAAGGTTATTAACACTTTAAAATTGGGCTATTACAAAGAAGAAGGTAAATTTGTTCAATGGGTTATGAGAATTTCTCACAACTTAATAATTGACCATTTCAGAAAGAATAAAAAAATGCAGACAGTTGAAGCCTACAACGACGACTACGATATTTTTGATTTGATTTCTGAACCTACCGCTTCAATTGAAGAACAATTGGTTACAAAACAAATTCATGCCGACGTCAGAAACTTAATCAATTATTTGCCCGACGAACAAAAAGAAGTGTTGATTATGCGACACTACGAGGATATGAGCTTTAAAGACATAGCCGAACAGACGTCAGTAAGCATCAATACCGCATTGGGCAGAATGAGATATGCCCTTATAAATCTGCGAAAATTGATAGCCGAAAATAAAATTGAACTTAACGCATAATTATTAAAAATTTGCACAATATTTTTTATTAAGGTACGTTTTAAGTTAAACAAATTATGTCAAACTTAAATTCGCACCATGATAAAAAACTCTACCCTTAAAAAAAATTCAACAACCAAAATAAAGCATAGAGAAAACAAATTTATGCCTTCGGAGGTTGCAATCAAAAACATAATGGCGTATTCTTACGCCCTATATGTTACAAAGTGCAGCGACGGAACTCGCTTGCAGTTTATCCTAAATTAATTTATTAATTATCATTTGTGATACAATAGGCGATTTTTCAAGTCGCCTATTGTACGTATAGGTTATATTGCACAATGTCTAAAAGTAAAAAGCAACTTTTCGATGCGGTTATTGAGCGTTTTGAAAAAAACATGCCCGTTGCCGAAACGGAACTCAACTACAAGAGCCCTTACCAACTGCTTGTTGCCGTCATTTTATCGGCTCAATGTACTGATAAACGTGTGAACATGATAACTCCGTCGTTTTTTGAAAAATTTCCCGATGCTCATGTTTTGTCGGAGGCTGAAGTTTCTGACGTTTACGAAGTTGTAAAAAGCTGCTCATATCCTAACAATAAGAGCAAAAACTTGATAGGAATGGCTAAAACGCTTGTGTCGGAATTTAATAATGTTGTTCCTTCCGATGTTGACGAACTGCAAAAAATGCCCGGAGTTGGCAGAAAAACAGCCAACGTAATAGCATCGGTGATATATGATAAGCCGGCTATGGCTGTCGATACACACGTACATAGAGTTTCGGCTCGTATCGGTTTGACCACAAACGCCACTACCCCTTTAAAAACCGAACAGCAATTAGTTAAATATATTAGAGAAGACCTTATTGGCAAAGCTCACCATTGGCTTATTTTGCACGGAAGATATACTTGTATAGCAAGAAAACCAATATGCGAAATATGTTTCTTAAATGATTTGTGCAAATACTATAAAGAATCAACATCAAACAAACAAAAAAAATAATTTCAAAATGAAAATCTTACAAAAAGGCGACAAAGCACCCGATTTTAAAGCAACCGACCAAAACGGTAACGAAATTTCTATTTCAAAATTTGCCGGCAAAAAGATAGTACTGTATTTTTATCCAAAAGACGATACGCCCGGATGCACGGCACAAGCCTGCAATTTACGCGACAATTATAAAGAACTAATCGACAAAAACTATGTTGTTATAGGTGTTAGTCCTGATAATATTGCAAAACACGAGAAGTTTGCTCAAAAGTATTCGCTTCCTTTCCCTCTCATACCCGACCCAGACAAAGAAATTATTAACATGTATAATGTTTGGGGCAAGAAAAAGTTTATGGGCAGAGAGTACTTTGGAGTTAACAGAACAACTTACATAATTGATGAAAACGGAATAATAGAAGATATTATCACGAAAGTTAAAACAAAAGACCACGCTGCTCAGATAATTTAAACGTAAAATTATTATGACTTTTTTTATATAAAGTTTAGCGATTTAGTTTAAATTTGTAAAATCATTTACAAAAATTATAAAAATAAGACTCATGGCAAAAGAAAAAGAAAAAACAAAAGAATTGGATAAAGAAACTCAGGGCAAACTTAACGCTTTGAAGCTGACTATAGATAAAATTGAAAAAACATACGGAAAAGGCTCAATAATGAAATTGGGTGACGAAAATGTTGAAAAAATTCCGGTTATTTCTACAGGTTCATTAGGCTTAGATATGGCATTGGGAGTTGGAGGTTTCCCGAAAGGACGTGTTATAGAAATATTTGGTCCCGAATCGTCGGGTAAAACGACATTGGCAATCCATGCAATAGCCGAGTCGCAAAAAGCAGGCGGAATTGCCGCATTTATTGATGCCGAACACGCATTTGATAGAACTTACGCCGAAAAACTTGGTGTGGATATAGAAAACCTACTTGTATCGCAACCCGACCACGGCGAACAAGCTCTTGAAATAGCCGACAGTCTTATCAGATCGGGAGCTATTGATATTATTGTTATTGACTCGGTTGCTGCGCTTACTCCTAAAAGCGAAATCGAAGGCGAAATGGGCGACTCAAAAATGGGTCTTCATGCAAGATTGATGTCACAAGCTATGCGCAAACTTACTTCTACCATCAGCAAGACAAAATGTTGCTGTATTTTTATCAACCAGCTTAGAGAAAAAATAGGTTTGATTTTTGGAAATCCTGAAACTACAACAGGCGGTAATGCTCTTAAATTTTACGCATCGGTAAGAGTTGATATCAGACGCTCTGCTCAAATTAAAGAAGGTGACGAAATTATTGGAAACCGCACCAAAGTTAAGGTTATTAAAAATAAAGTAGCTCCCCCATTTAAGCAAGCAGAATTTGATATTATATACGGTGAAGGAATTTCTAAAGTTGGAGAAATTATTGATATAGCTTCCGACCTTGATATTATTAATAAAAGCGGTTCGTGGTACAGTTACGAAGACACTAAGTTAGGACAAGGAAGAGAGGCTGCTAAAACAGCACTCTTGGATAATCCCGAATTGTTTGATATTATCGAACAAAAAATTAGAGAAGCCTTATCTAGCAAATAAATTTATCAGTTACTTCTATAATTACATCAAATACAATGAAAAAATTTTTTATCGTTGTGGCTTTGTGCGCAGTGGTTGTTACTTCGTGCAATAATAAGAATCAAACTTCCGATGCAGAAGATAGACTCGAGGTTTTAAATAAAAAAATAAAAAAAGACTCGAAAAATCCGGAATTATACTTGCAAAGAGCATTGTATTACCAATACAACAATTCTCTTGATGATGCTTTAGAAGATATTAACAAGGCTGTTGAACTAGATCCTAAAAATGCCAATGTATATTTAATAATGTCGTCTGTTTATATTTCGATGGGAAAAGCTCAAAGCGCTATAGAGGCGATTAATACAGGGCTTAGCATTAATCAGAATAATATTGACCTTTTATTGGGCAAAGCCGAATTGTATTTTCTGATGAAAGATAAAAAACAATGCCTTGAAACAATTGAAACTATCGTTAAAATAGAGCCTAATACGGCAAAAGCGTATACAATAAAGGGTTTGTTGGAAATGGAAAACGAAGAAACCAACGAGGCTATTGCAAGTTTCCAAAAAGCCATTGAAATTAACCCTAAAGAATATGATGCTCTTATTCAGTTGGGCTTTATATTTCAAAATATCGATAAAAATATTTCTATTGACTATTTTAAAACAACGGCAAAACTTTTTCCCGACAAGATAGAACCAAGATACGACTTGGCAATGATTTATCAGCAAGAAGAAAAACCTTACGAAGCAATAGAAATGTATAAGGAAATTTTGCAAATTGACTCGACAAACTCTAATGCGTATTACAATATGGGTTACGTATATTTGGCTATGTTGAATGATTTTGATAAAAGTATTGAGTTTTTTAGCAAATGCATCAACTACGATAACTCCAATACCAATGCGTACTTCAACAGAGGTTACTCTTATGAATTGTTGGGCAACATAAAAGAAGCCAGAATTAACTACGAGAAAGTGCTTTCGTTAGAAACCAACAATGAAATGGCTATAGAAGGTCTTAACAGGTTAGACTCTCTTGAATAGCATTTCAGCCTTACACTTTTGGAAAAAAATACAATACCGATACCACAGCCGTAGCTAACGATATTATTAAAAAAACAGATGCCCAAAAAACTGCCGGCAACTTGGTTAGTTTTTGTAATACGCTTGCGTCGCCTGCTTTTTTGCTGTTCTTTATTGATAATCTTAAAAGATTTATGCACGAAATTATTGACTCTACAAAAATTATATGTGCATAAAAGCATACGGTTAAATGTATTACATCTTGATTTTTGTACACCAGCACAAAAACATTTATCAACGAAAAAACTATAGCCCAAAACACACCATAATAATTTCTGATGCTCAGAGCCAATAGTATCAAGGAAATTGAAGTCAGAATAACTAACGGAAAAATATAATTTTGCTTACTTATACAATAGTACATAAGTAGCGCAAAAGCCGAAGCCGTGATGTACCCGGAAATTGAAACCAAAAATCCCGAAAATTTATTTTTCGTTTTCGATATTGTATTGCCCGAATTGTCGGAAAACAAGTTAACAGCAACAACTTCGCCTTTTGTAAGCAGAGCCATAAAAAAATGCCCAAACTCGTGCACCATTGTTTCTACACCTTTGAAAAATTTGCCAAACACGGGAATTCTGCCAAGCAAAATAGCTAAGAGCAAAAGTATATAGAATATTAGGTTGTAATTACTTATTATTTCCATTTAAAAAATGCTGCCTGTTTGATATATCAGCAAAGATACAACATACGCCAAACCTGTTGAATATAAAACAACAAATAATGCCCATTTCCAGCTCCCCGACTCCCTACTTATTGCAGCAATAACGCCCACACACGGGAAATATATCAATATAAATATCATAAAACTTATTGCTACCAAGCGTGGAGATTTGCCGGTGAAATCTTCATTTATTTCGTATTGTCGTTTCAAATTATCAACCAAAGTAGCACTTTCGGCTTCAGGCGAATGGTACAAAACTCCGAGCGTACCAACTACAACTTCCTTAGCTGCAACGCCTGTCAGCACCGCAACACTCATTTTCCAATCGAAACCTAAAGGTTTCATTGCAGGTTCAATAAAATGACCCACACGTCCTATATATGAATTTTCTTGCTGTTTGTATTTTTTTTCTGCCGAAATAATCCGTATTGAATCCTGCACGGCAGCTAATTTTGCACTATTTTGACTTTCTTGACTCGACAATTCAGAAATTGTGGTCTCAAGTTTTGCAATTTTGGCTTCATATTCTTTTGCTCCTTCAAAATTTCGCGGGAAATAATTCAGCACCCAAATAATTACTGAAGCAATTAGTATTATTCCGCCTATCTTTTTCAAGTACATATTTGTACGATTAATCATCTGAAAAACCGTATTTCTAACCGTAGGCATTCGGTACGGCGGAAGCTCCATAACAAAAGGTATATCTATTTTTTTGAACAAAGTTTTTTGCAACAACAATGCTGTTAAAACCGCTATTAATATGCCGGATATATATATGGAAAACAAAATAGTACCTTGATATTTATTAAAAAATGCAGTAATAAAAAGTACGTAAACCGGTAGCCTTGCACTACACGACATAAAAGGGTTTATCAGCATAGTTATAAGTCGGTCGCGTTTGCTTTCAATAATTCTGGTACTCATAATTGCCGGTACATTGCATCCAAATCCCATTAGCAATGGAATAAATGATTTTCCGTGCAACCCGATTTTGTGCATAAACTTGTCCATTATAAACACTGCTCTTGCCATATAACCTGTGTCTTCCATAAGTGAAATGAAAAAGTACAGTATTAATATATTTGGCAGAAAAGCCAACACCCCACCTACTCCTGCCAATATTCCATCAACTATAAGATGATTGACGAGTGTATCGGGAAAATTTTTAATAAAAATACCAGAAAGCCAGATTACAAAACTTTCTATCCAACTTTGAGGATATGCTCCTATCTTGAAAGTTGTGAAGAAAGTCAGCCACATGAAAAACAAGAAAATAGGGATGCCTAAATATTTATTGGTCAGAATATTATCTATTTTGTCGCTCTGATTTGCGTTTAATTTCTTTTTACGTTTTAGAGTCTCCTTCAGAGCCCCCGAAATAAAGGCATATTTGGCATCGGTAAAAATGTTTTCGGCAGTGTCGCCATATTGTTTTTCAATAGTTTTGATATTTCGTTTTACAACATTATCAATACTTTGAAAGTTTGATAAATCCTGCGCCAATTTTACCACTTCCGGATCTTTTTCAATTAATTTAATTGCAAAAAATCTCTCCGATACTCTGTTAAAAATAGCAACATCATCGGCTTTTTTTAGTTCGGCTCTGATTTCACTTATAGCTTTTTCGATAGTTTCGCCGTAATTAATATGTATATGCCTTACAGTTTTGTCTTTATCGTGAGCAACGTCGGCAGCTTTTTTAAGTAAATTATGAATACCTCTACCCCTTGTAGCAACTGTTGGCACAATAGGTATTCCTATCAATTTGCCTAAATATTCGTAGTCTAATGTATTTCCGCTTTGCTCAAACTCGTCGTACATATTGAGAGCCAATACTACCTTAATATCCATATCAATAAGCTGAGTGGTAAGGTATAAACTACGTTCCAAATTTGTTGCATCTACAACATTAACAACTACATCGGGCAAGTTTTTTAGTATGTAATCTCTAACAAAAAGCTCTTCGGGCGAATAAGCAGTAAGCGAATACGTGCCGGGTAAATCAGTAATTTTGTAATCTATTCCGTTTTTAGTTATGTTCAACTCTTTTGCTGCAACCGTAACTCCTGCGTAGTTGCCTACTCTTTCGTTAGCTCTACCAATCTTATTAAAAAGAGTAGTTTTTCCCGAATTCGGATTGCCTACAAAAGACAAATACAATTTGTTGTATTGCGCTTTATGCTTGTTGTTAAAATCGCCTATAACAGCCTCAGCTTCGGCTTTATCACATTTGCTACATATTTCATCTATGCTGTCGTCACTTATTTTCTCAACTTCTATCAGTTCCGCTTCACTATTCCTTATACTAACATTATAACCTAAAATACAGTATTCAACAGGGTCTTTTAGCGGAGCTTTTCTTATTACCTTAACAGGTTTGCCAACAATAAAACCCATCTCCATTATGCGTTTTCTGAACGCTCCAATACCCTTTACTCTCGTAATAACGCCTACTTCTCCCTGTTTTAGATTTGTTAACAGCATGAATTTATCCTTATTTAGATTAAATAAATTTAGTGCAAATGTAATACAGAATTTGATAACAAAGGGGTTTTTATTAATATAAATTAAACAATAATTTAAAGTTAAACTACATTTGACTGAAAAGCAACAACATACAATAGAAACGTTTTTTTTAAATAATTATCTACTTTTGTAGAATTAATCACTATTATCAGAAAAGCACAATGACTACAACTGAAGCCTACGAAACAAAAGAAGCATTAGAAATGTACGCTGTAGCAAATGAGTTTTGCATTTTTACCGAAAACATTTCTGAATACGAAAACAAAAATATTTTCCTATTCTACTCGCGAATATTGCCATTGCTATATATAAAAGGTTCGCTACTAAAAAAAGTTTATTACGACGAAAATTTTCCGAGCGAAAGATTTGTTACCGAAGAAATTTGGGAAAACGTATTCGAAACATTAAAAAACAAATTATCCGACGATGATATATTTTACGCTTTTTACGATTATAATACCGACTTAACCGAAACCAAATCAAGTATAGCCGAAAATATAGCCGATATTTATCAGGATTTGAAAGACTTTACCATTCAATTTTCAGAAGGATTAGTTTATCAAAAAAACAATGCAATTGCCGATTGCAAAACATTATTCACAAACCATTGGGGCAATAGAATTTGTCTGCTTATGCCTGCTTTACATGATAAACTTTACAAAACATCTGAAAATAATTACATTTAGATTATCTACAAAATGTTAAAATTATCTCGTAGATGAATAAAGAATTGTACCTTTGCAGTTTTTAATCGACTACAAAATTTCATAACATGAAAGGCACAAGATATATTTTTACTACCGGAGGTGTAACTTCTTCGTTAGGAAAAGGGATAATTAGTTCGTCATTGGCAATGCTCCTCATTGAAAGGGGGTTAAGAGTTACCATTCAGAAGTTAGACCCTTATATAAACATAGACCCGGGCACTCTTAACCCATATGAGCACGGCGAATGCTACGTTACCGACGACGGTGCCGAAACTGATTTGGATTTAGGGCACTACGAAAGATTTACCAACGTCAGCACAAGTCAGGCTAACAACGTAACAACAGGTAAAATTTATTTGAGCGTAATTGAAAAGGAACGCAGAGGCGATTACCTTGGCGAGACAGTTCAGGTTATACCCCACATCACCGACGAGATTAAAGAAAGAATAAAAATATTGGGAAACAGCGGCAAATACGACGTTGTTATTACTGAAATTGGTGGTACTGTCGGCGACATTGAAGCTCTACCGTACATTGAAGCTATGCGACAAATGAAATGGGAGCTCGGAAACCTGTGTATTGATATTCATTTAACGCTTGTACCTTACCTATCGGCTGCCGGAGAGTTGAAAACCAAACCTACGCAACACTCGGTAAAACAGTTGCTATCGTACGGAGTACAGCCCGACATTATAGTTTGCCGCACCGAAAAATATTTAAACAAAAACATTAGGGATAAAATTGCTTTGTTTTGCAATATCAGTCCCAGAGCAGTTGTACAATCGCTTGATGTTAGCAACATATACGAAGTTCCGTTGCTTATGCACAAAGAAGGCTTAGATCAGGTTGTTATTGAAAAAATGCAACTAAAAGCCAAACGTGCTCCTAACTTGAACAAACTAATACACTTTTTGGATAAACTGAAAAATCCGATAGGCGAAGTAAACATTGGACTTGTAGGAAAATATGTAGAGCTTCCCGATGCGTACAAATCTATATCCGAAGCCTTTGTTCATGCAAGTGCTCAAAACAGATATTCGGTTAAACTAAAACTAATCCAGTCGGAGTTTCTTAACGACAAAAACGCAGCCAAGATGCTTAAAGGACTTGACGGCATATTAGTAGCACCAGGCTTCGGACAAAGGGGCTTTGAAGGCAAGATTTCGGCAGTAAAATATTCGAGAGAAAACAATATACCGTTTTTGGGTATTTGCTTTGGAATGCACGCTGCAGCAGTAGAATTTGCACGAAATGTATTAAACATCGAAGACGCTAATAGCTACGAAATTGATCCGGATACAGCAAACCCGATTGTTAAAATAATGGACGATCAGAAAAAAGCCGACAAAAAGGGTGGAACTATGCGACTTGGAAAATATGAGTGTACTATTAAGCCCGATACTATTGCGTGGAATGTATACAAAAAAGAAACTATTGAAGAACGACAAAGACATCGCTACGAGTTTAACAGCAAGTACCTTAAACAATTTGAAAAAGCCGGTGCCGTTATTTCAGGTACAAATCCTGACAGCGGTTTAGTTGAAATTATTGAAATAAAAAACCACCCTTGGTTTGTTGCAGTACAATTTCACCCCGAATACAAAAGTACAGTAGAAAATCCACACCCATTATTTGTTAAATTTGTTAAAGCCACTATTTCGTACAAAAAAAAGAACAACAATAATAAAATTAAAAAATAAAAATATTTCACTTAACTAAATTATGAGCAAAACAAACATAATAGGCATTGTACTACTTGTAGCTGTACTAATAGGCTATAGCCTATGGATGGCTCCGACAAAGGAAGAAAGAATTGCATTACAGCAAAGAGCCGATTCGATTAGAAGAGTACAAATAGCCGACTCCGTTGCTAATGCTATTCTACTAGAAGAAGCACGTGCAATAGAGGATTCTTTAAGTAAAATTCAAGCCACAACAGACTCAATTGCAAGACCATTTGCCCTTAGCGATGCTGAAAGCGAAAAGTTATACACATTTGAAAACGAAAAGGTAAAACTAAAAATATCGGCAAAGGGCGGACGCATATGGTCGGCTCAACTCAAGCCATTTGTAACCTACGACTCACTGCCACTTATCCTGTTTGAAGGCAACGAAAATGAATTCGGCTTTGATATTAGTACCGCCGATTTAAGAATTGTTAATACTAACGATTTGCTTTTTGAGCCTTTACACGAAGAAGACTCTATTTGTGTTTCAGGTCAAGACAGTGCTAGGTTTTCATTGAGATACTATCCCGAAAAAGAAAATTCAACAGATAGCTATATAGAGTACATATACTCTATGGAGGCAGACGGATATAATGTCGATTTTGATATTAAATTCGTCAATATGCAGAAATATTTTGCTCGAAACATGATTGACATTCCATTAAAATGGAAAACCACTCTACTACAACAAGAAAAAAACTTAAAAAACGAGTTGGCTCAAACTACTGTGTACTACATGAATTCAGCCAACGAAGTTGACAACTTAAAACCTACTAGAAAAGAAGACAGCTATCGCACTTCGGGAGAAATAAAATGGATTTCGTACAAACAGCAGTTTTTTTCGTGCCACTTAATAGCCGACAATACTTTTACAGGCGCAGAAGTTGGCGTTAAAAATGCCGATAATACCAAAAGAGAACTTAAAAAAATGCAAACGCATTTATTGTTTTCGCTCGATAATGCCAACAATCAGGAATACAATATGCGATGGTTTTTCGCTCCTACAAAATACAAAGTAATGCGTGGCGAAAAACTTAACCTTGAAAGGCAAATACCTTTAGGTTGGGGTTTCTTTTTGATGCAATGGATTAACAGAGGTCCTGTTTTGCTTATTTTTAACTGGTTAGAATCTTTTAACCTTAGCTATGGGATTATTATTTTAATTCTTACAATTTTCATCAAAATACTACTACTACCTATTGCTTACAAAACTTACATGTCGCAAGCAAAACAGAGAGTACTGAGACCCGAAATTGAAGAAATTAATAAAAAGTTTCCGAAACAAGAAGATGCTATGAAAAAGCAGCAAGCCACAATGGACTTGTATAAGAAAGCTGGGGTAAATCCCATGTCAGGTTGTGTTCCTATGCTACTGCAATTCCCTATTCTTATAGCTCTTTTCAGATTTTTCCCATCTTCGTTTGAGCTCAGACAGCAACCTTTTTTGTGGGCAACCGACTTATCGTCGTACGACTCTATACTCGATTTGCCGTTTAACATACCTTTCTACGGCGACCACGTCAGCTTGTTCACTTTGCTCATGACTATTTCTACCGTTATTTATACTTATTTGAATAACAAAATGATGGGGACTTCAAGTCAGCAGCTTCCAGGCATGAAAATGATGATGTATTTAATGCCTATTATGTTCTTAGGCTTATTCAATAATTTCTCATCAGGATTGAGCTATTACTACTTACTTACAAACTTGTTCTCGTTCTTACAAATGTTTATTTTCTACAAACTAGTTGACGATGATAAACTTCACAGACAACTACAAGAAAATAAAAAGAAACCTGTAAAACGCTCATCGTTCCAAAAAAGATTGGACGAAGCTATGAAAATGCAACAAAAATCGAAAAGATAAAACACTCTTTTTATAAACAGGTTTGTATGCCCAGGTCGTGTACATTTAATAACAAACTTTTTGTAACTGTACATCTGTGTGTGCTATTGCTATTATGTTTTAATACTGCAAAAAAAGCGTATTCGCAAGACCTGAACAATGAGATAAATAAAGTTGATTCTAAATTTTCTTTTCACGTAGAAGGAGCCCATTTGATGGATTACTTCTTCGACCACGAACATCCCAAATTTTACAATAAATACAATTTTGGCACTCACCTTAATTATAGGGTTAATATCGACAAGTACAAGCTATACGATAAACTTTACAGAAATCCTACTCAAGGA
>JAQVEX010000036.1 GCA_028697555.1 Lentimicrobiaceae bacterium
AACTAAAATGACCAGGAAATTATTAAGGATTTGGTTTCATTTCTTTTTGCTAATGGACAAAAACAAGTTGCGGTAGAATTTTGCAATACGATGGCTGCGGTGCATCAATATTATTTTTTAAGAGAAGTATATGAAGCTAACACCTAATATAATATTGAAGATAGAAAAAAACGGGAATACTGACAGACGTTAGCTTAATGGTGGGTGATGTGGTTAATTGAACATTTTGCCTTGCTTCAGCTATTCGTTTATTTTGATGGAAATACGCCCGCATTCCCTTGCAGTTCACATTACCAACAGATAGTCATTTATAAAAGGAAAATCTATCTTAAATAATTGATGATAAATGAGTATCTTTGTAGAATAAATTGACAAGTACGATGGCAGAAAAGAGAAAAAAGCAAAAGGAATACGAAGTACGAGACGACAAATATGATGTTTTTCAAGAGACCGATGTACCTTGGCGTAAAGAGTATTTTAGACATAAGAGAACAATCCTTTTTCAGGGTGATGTGCTAAATCCTAAAACTTTCGAAGGGGAGTTCATCGACTTAATTGTAACATCACCACCTTATAACGTTGATATACAATACAACTCGAATGAGGATAACCTAACCTATGAACAATATTTAGAGTTTTCCGAGAAATGGATGGCAAACTGTTATAATTGGAGTAAACAACAAGCTAGATTTTTACTTAATATTCCACTTGACAAAAATAAAGGAGGACAAAAGAGTGTCGGAGCTGATTTAACGAGGGTAGCTCAGGAAACAGGATGGAAATATCATTCAACAATTGTTTGGAATGAGGGAAATATATCGCGTAGAACAGCTTGGGGTTCGTGGCTTTCTGCATCTGCACCATATGTAATTGCACCTGTTGAATTAATCGTTGTGCTTTATAAAGGTAGTTGGAAAAAAACAGGAGGAACAAGAGAAAGTGATATTAGTAAGGAAGATTTTATGCAATGGACTAATGGGCTTTGGACTTTTAATGGGGAAAGTAAAAAAAGAATTGGACATCCGGCTCCGTTTCCGATAGAACTTCCACATAGAGGAATTAAACTTTTTAGTTATGTTCGTGATGTTGTGTTTGACCCATTTGTCGGTAGCGGAACGACTCTGATAGCTGCGGAAAATAACAATAGAATTGGGGTAGGTCTCGATATTGATAGTGGTTATTGCGAACTTGCAAAACAAAGAATAATTAAAGAAACAGGAACAATCGATTTTCCAAATGACTAAAAAGATAACACAAAAAGAACTCATAATGGAGTTTTTTACAAAAAATCCCAAGCGAGACATTAAACATCCTGAAATAGTGGATTGGGCTACTGAAGAATGGCAGAAAAGAACAGGTAATGTTTTTAGAGATCCGGATAGGCTAATTAGACAACTTTCACAGGAAGGTTTTTTGCAAAAAATATCAAAAGGCGTATATCGTTATGACCCAGATTTTGTCTTAAATAGAGAGTTGGAAGATTTTACTGCTGCACAAAAAGAAGAAATATTGAAAAGAGACAACTATCGTTGTGTTATGTGTGGTAGAGGTATAAAGGATGGTGTCGAATTACATGTTGACCATATAAAGCCGAAAGACTTAGGTGGTAAAGCTACTATAGAAAACGGGCAGACACTTTGTGCACAGCACAATTTTAGAAAGAAAAATTACAAGCAAACAGAAACTGGTAAAAAGATGTTTATTCGTCTTTATGAACTTGCAAAAGAAATTGGAGACACAGAAACACAAGATTTTTGTGCACAAATATTAGAAGTGTTTGAAAAAAACAATATCAATGGTCATATCGAATGGAAAAGATAAAAATTAACACACTATGAACACAAAAAAAAGAGGATAACCTCAATCACCCTCTTTTTTCTTACAATAAAAATTAAATATTATTCTCCTTGCTGTTCAATCAAGTCGCGGACAACCTGAATAAGTTCTAATTCGGCTCCTTCGCTAAAACTTGTATGTTGCCATACAACTTCGCCTTTTCCGTTAACCACAAAGGTATGAGGAACTGCGTTAACATTCATAGCGCGTTTAAAATCGGAGTTTACGTCAAGCAAAATATCGTATTCCCAGCCCTTACCGTTGCATAAGGTCTTTACCTGAGCCGACGAACGCGAGTCGTCAACCGAAACGGCATACAACTTAACGCCGGTTTCGTCTTGCCAATCTTCATAAACTTCGGCAATAGCCGTTAATTCCTTTATACATGGCTTGCACCAAGTAGCCCAAAAGCTGATAATGTACGGGTTGCCATCGTTGTTCAACTCTTTGGTGTTAATTTTATTTCCCTGCATGTCGGTAACAGTAATGGAAGGCACCGAAAACAAAGGTTTTAGCTCCTTATTTTGAGCTGTAATTATTCCTGAAAATAAAACTGAAACAATTAGTATTAAAAGTGTTTTTCTCATAGTGTTTATATTTATTTGTTTGGATAAAAAATTTCTAAAAACGACGCTTCTCCTTTGCTTTCTATTTCGACTTCGGTAATGTTTGCGGGTATCAGCACAAGTTCGCCGAAATTAACGGTTTCCTTGTAGTTGTTGTTATCGCAAATGCTGATATTACCTTCGGTACACAACAAAATAACAAATGAGTCTATATCGGTGTAATCTTTTACAATTCTTGTGCCAAGATTATTATACACAACTGCAAAATGCTTGTCGTTAACTATCAGTTCGTGAGAGTTTTTGATATTATAGGTACTTTTTACAAAAGAATTATTTTCGTCAAAATCAATGACTTCCAAAGCTTGTTTGGTGTGCAGTTCGCGTAAATTTCCGTTTATATCTTTTCTGTTATAATCGTAAATCCTGTAGGTTGCATCGCTTGCTTGTTGTATTTCAAAAAGAAGTATATCAGGACCAATAGCGTGAACAACACCTGCCGGAATAAAAACAACATCACCTTTTTTTACGGTTTTATACTCCAAAATATCGGTAATATTGCCACTGTTCAGGTGTTTGTTGTAAATATCCGGATTTACTTTTTTATTGAAACCTGCAATCAGCTGCGAATTTTCTTTTGCATCGGCTATGTACCACATTTCGGTTTTGCCATTGTACATATCGTTTCGTTCGGCGTAGTCGTCGTTGGGGTGAACCTGAACCGACAACCATTCGTTTGCATCAATGGCTTTAATAAGTAGGGGAAAAGTGTTTTCAAACTCGTTGTAAACGCTATCGCCAACCAATTCGTCCATGTATATTTCTATGATATCTCCGAGAGAATTGCCTTTTAAAAAGCCGTTTTTTATGATAGTATCGTTTTCGTCGAAACTACTTAAAAGCCATGCTTCTCCGCAGTTTGACGCAGGTGCCGAGCCGTACTTCAAAACGGAATTTATTTTGCCGCCACCCCAAATTTTTTCTTTAAAAATGGGCTTAAATTTCAGAGGATATAAGTTATTCATAGTGTTTTTTCGCAGGCTCAAAATTAATAAGTTATTTAAAATAAAGGTCAAAAAACCAACAAATTACTATCTTTGCTGACTTCATACTTTTAAAATGCAAAAATAATAAGGAAATATGAATATAAACAAGTTACGCTTTTTATTATACTTTTTCATATTTATTGCTTTTAGTCGCAATGATGCTGTGTCGCAAGGACTTACCGGTTCTATTTTGGTTGAAGATTTAAAGCAAGAAATATACTTTTTAGCTTCCGATTCTTTGAAAGGACGATTACCTGGTACTCCCGAAAGTCTGATTGCAGCACAATACATAGCCGACTGCTTTGAAAATGCAGGCGTACCCTTGTATAACGGTGACGGCATGCAAAAATTTAAAATCGTTACAGATGTTAAAGTTGACGACAAAACGTATTTAAAAGTAGGTAAAACCAAACTTGTTGTTGGAGAAGACTTTACGCCAATGTCGTTTTCGGCAAACAAGAAACTCAGTAAAAAAGTTGCCTTTGTCGGTTACGGCTTTGATATCAATACCGATAATTTTAAATGGAACGACTACGCCAATGTTGATGTTAAAGACAAATGGGTAATAGTTTTGAGAGGTTTTCCCGAAAAAGAAGAATACGCTAAACATTTTGAAGATTTTGCTACCGATAGAAGTAAAGCAGTAATTGCACGAGACAAAGGTGCTGCAGGCGTTTTGTTTGTTACTCCCAAAAGCATAAACGAGGCTGATGAGTTGCTACATCTTAGCTACGATAAATCGCCGTCAGATGCAGGAATACCCGTTGCTAATATAAAAAGAAGTGCAGCCGATTTGATTCTTAAATCGTCAAACACTACGATTGAACAACTTGAGCAAAGCATTCTGTCGAAAAACGCACCTGCATCGTTTAGTACCAAACAAAAAGCGAAAGCTTTTATCGGAGTAGTAAAGCAAGAGTCGGATGTGCAAAATGTTATTGCTGTAATTGAAGGCGGAAATCCCGATTTTAAGCACGAATATATTGTTGTGGGTGCTCACTACGACCATTTGGGTTTTGGTGGAGTTGGCAGCGGTTCCAGAACCCCCGATTTGCACAAAGTCCATAACGGAGCCGACGACAATGCGTCGGGTGTTGCCGGATTGATAGAGTTGGCTCATAATATTTCCAACAAAAAATCTCGTCCAGACAGAAGTATTTTATTTATTGCCTTCGATGCCGAAGAAATGGGTTTGCTTGGTTCTAAAGAGTTTATCAATAATCCGACTGTGCCTTTGAGCAATATCAAGGCAATGATTAATATGGATATGATTGGAAGGTTAGATTCTGAGAAAAATGCTATTTCGGTTGGTGGAACCAAAACATCGTTGGAGGCAGAAAGCATTTTGGATAAGCTAAAACAAAATGTTTCGTTTAAGGTAAATTATTCGCCCGACGGCTACGGTCCTTCCGACCACGCATCGTTTTACGCGGCAAATATTCCGGTTTTTTATTTCACCACAGGCGCTCATGAATTGTACCACACTCCCGACGATGATGCCGAGTACATCAACTACGAGGGCGAAGTTGAAATTTTAAACATGGTACGCGATTTAATCGAAGTGCTTGCCAATAAGGATACGCAGCTTACTTATCAGCAATACGGAACTCCGCAAAAAGCTAATCATCGTTATAAGCTTAAAGTTACCCTAGGCATTGTTCCCGATATGGTTTCGGCAGATAACAACGGACTTAGAGTTGACGGTGTTAGGAAAGGCGGAGCGGCTGACAATGCAGGAATTGTTAAAGGCGACGTTATTGTTGCTATGAACAGTATGCCTATCACCAATATATACGACTATACGGCAAGATTGAAACAGCTTAAAGTAGGCGACAGAGTTAATGTTGAATACATTAGAAACAACAGGAAGGAAATAGCGATTATTCAATTTTAATATTGTGTGTTATGGTTATTGATAAGTTTTTGATTTTAAAGTTTTTGAAGTTTGGAGTTGTCGGAGGCAGCGGAGTTATAGTCGATTTTGGAGTTACTTATCTTTGTAAGGAAAAACTTCGCATTCAAAAATATGTTTCAAATGCCATAGGCTTCACAGTTGCCGCTACCACAAATTATATTTTAAATCGTATATGGACTTTCCAGAGCAATAATCCGCAAATTGGTAAAGAATATTTGTCATTTATAATAATTTCTTTGATAGGATTGGCGATAAACACTTTTATTCTTTGGGTTTTACACAAAAAATTCGGATGGAATTTTTACTTTTCTAAGTTGTTTGCAATTGGTGTTGTAACGATTTGGAACTTTTTCGCCAATTTACTTATAACCTTTGCGTAGATTGATTTTATTGTTGTGTGATAAAAATCTTTAGCTTTTGGCTATTAGCTCTTGGCTCTTGGCTAAGTTGAAATAAGCTAATGGCTAACGGCTAATGGCTAATAGCCCCGAAACTTCAGTGTTTTACCGTACATTAACGCATTAATCCAATATTTCAAATCGCTGATTTCTTTGCTTTGGTACAAAGCCGGCTTCTCTTATCGCCGATTTAATGCCTTGCACGTCGAATTTATGATTTGAACCGGCAGAGCTGACAACATTTTCTTCCATCATAATTGAACCGAAATCGTTGGCTCCGGCGTGCAGGCAGACTTGTCCTACGTCTTTTCCTACAGTCAGCCACGATGCTTGTATATTGTCGATATTCGGCAAAAGCAGACGAGACATGGCAATAAGTCGTATGTACTCTTCGGAACTTACGCTTTTTGGTAGATTATATTTTTTTTGAAGTACAGTGTCTTTGCCTTGAAAAGTCCATGGAATAAATGAAATGAAACCTTTGCTGTCTTTAGGTTTTTTGTCTTGCAAATCGCGTATTTTGAGTATATGCTCAATGCGTTCGGCTCTTGTTTCGATATGTCCGAACATCATTGTAGCCGAAGTAATAAGGTTAAGTTTGTGAGCTTCGTGCATAACGTCCAACCATTCGGCAGTATTGGCTTTAATAGGCGAGAGTATTTTTCTAACTCTATCCGAAAGAATTTCGGCTCCGGCTCCAGGCAAGCTGTCTAATCCGGCTTTTATAAGTCGTACAAGCGTTTCTTTATAAGTTAGATTGGAGATTTTTGAAATATGAACAATTTCGGGCGGACCCAAAGCATGAAGTTTTAAGTTGGGGAATTTTGTTTTCAGAGATTTAAAAAGTGTTTCGTAAAATTCAATTCCCAATTTTGGATGCATACCGCCTTGAAGTAACAACTGATTTCCGCCGGCATCAATAAGTTCATTTATTTTTTCGTCGTATTCGCTATCCGTTGTTATGTAAGCATCTTTATGATTTACACTTCTGTAGAAATTGCAAAATTTACATCCCGAAATGCAAACATTAGAGTAATTGACGTTTCTATCAATCAACCAAGTTACAATGTTTTGTTTATGAATTTTATATCTCACAAAATTGGCGGCAGCCATAAGTTCGGAAGTAGAAACATCGTCGTACAATAACATAGCTTCATCGGTTGTCAGAAAAACACCGTCTATGGCTTTATTAAGAATTTTATCCGTTTTCATTCTTGAGAAATTTGCAAAACAGGTAGAATTAAAAACACGACAACGCTACACATTGTGGGGATATGTAAGCGTTGTTAAAGAATTGTACGACAATTGTAAGGCTTAATCGCCACACTTGTTGATGCATTCAATAATATCAAACAATAAATCGTCTTTAACTTTATAAATTATTTCTCTGCCTTTTCTTTCCGTTTCAAGCAAACCCCTTGATCTTAAAAGACCAAGATGATGAGAAGCAACCGCTTGTTGAAGGTTTAGTTTGGTATATATTTGCGTTACGTTAAGCTGTTTGTGCTCAATTATTAGCTCAACAATAGCAATTCGTACAGGGTGTGCAAGCGATTTGATTTTATCAGCCGCAACTTGTAATTTTTCTATATCTAATTTATTTTTTCCTTTCATAATTAATATTTCTATATTAGAAATACAAAGATAGCATAAAACTATAAACTACGCTAAAAGTTTTCAATAAAATTAAGAATAGTATCAACAATGTACTGTTGCTGCTCTTCCGAGAGTTCGGTGTGCATTGGTAAAGAAAAAACATTTTCGACTAATTTTTCCGAAACTGATAAATCCATTTCCTTATACTTATCATGAACATACGCTTTTTGCTTGTGAATGGGAACAGGATAGTAAATCATGGCAGGAATTTGCTTTTCTTTCAGATGTTCAACAAGAGCATTTCTGTCAAATCCGTTGGCTTGCAATGTGTATTGATGATATACGTGTTCCGTATAAGGCATTACAACAGGCGTTATAAGTTTTTGGCAGTCGGCAAACGCCTTGTTGTAAAAGTTTGCAGCTTCGCTGCGTAGTTTATTATATTGGTCTAAGTATTTCAGTTTTACATTTAAAACGGCAGCCTGAATGCTGTCCAAACGACTATTGACACCAACGTGGTCGTGGTAATACCTGACCGTCATTCCGTGATTTACAACCGATCTCATTCTAGCAGCCAAAGCATCGTCGTTGGTGAAAATAGCACCGCCGTCGCCGTAGCAACCCAAGTTTTTAGATGGGAAAAACGAAGTACAGCCTATTGTACCTATTGTGCCGGCTTTTTTGCTTTTGTATTTTCCCGAAAGGTAGCTGCAACCCAATGCCTGAGCGGTATCTTCAATTATGTACAAATTGTGTTGTTCGGCTATTTCCATGATTTGTTCCATATCGGCGCACTGACCGAACAAATGCACAGGAACAATAGCTTTGGTTTTGCTTGTGATGGCTTTTTTAATGGCATTTATCGACACATTAAAACTATCGGGCTCAACATCAACCAAAACAGGTGTTAAGCCAAGCAGAGCTATGACTTCTGCGGTAGCTATAAAGGTAAACGTCGGAACTATTACTTCGTCGCCCGGTTTTAAATCCAAAGCCATCATTGCTACTTGCAAAGCGTCAGTTCCGTTGCCGCATGGTATAACGTGCTTGACGTTCAGATACGTTTCAAGGTTTTTCTGAAACTCCTTTACCGACGGACCGTTTATAAATTGCGTAGAGTCAATTACAGCAGATATAGCCGTATCAATTTCGTCTTTTATTTTAAGATATTGACCACGTAAGTCAACCATTTTTATTTCTTCCATGCCATTAATTTAAAACTTTGCAAAGTTAATAAAAATGTGATTGTTACAACCGTTTAATCAACTTTGCGATTAATAAAACCCAAAAGAAAAACGGAATTTTTGTTTGCGTATAATTGCTATAATATTACCTTTGTTACGATAAACGTGTAAGTTAGTATTATGATAAGTCAGCCGAAACGAATAGCAGTTTTTGCTTCGGGAAACGGAAGCAATATGCAGCAAATAGCCGAACATTTTAACGAAACAAAAACCGCACAGGTCAGTTTGGTATGTTGCAACAAGCCCTATGCTTTTGTTTTGCAAAGAGCTGAAAACCTTGGTATTCCTTCGTTTGTTTTTACCAAAAAAGAATTATCCGACGGCACGACTGTACTTAGCAAACTAAAACAGCACAAAATAGATTTTATAGTATTGGCGGGCTTTTTATTGTTATTTCCGTCTGATATTATTGCCGCTTATCCTAACAGAATTGTAAACATTCATCCGGCTTTGTTGCCTAAGTATGGCGGCAAAGGCATGTACGGCAGCAATGTACACGAAGCCGTTATAAACGCAAAAGAAACCGAAAGCGGTATAAGTATTCATTACGTTAATGAGCATTACGACGATGGTGGTATAATTTTTCAGGCAAAATGTTCCGTTGAACCAAGCGATACTGCTGAAACTTTAGCTGAAAAGATACATAAGTTGGAGTATGAATTTTTTCCTAAGGTTGTTGAACGGGAAGTGCGAAAGTTATAGCTGTTGGCTGTTAGCCGTTAGCTATTGGCAATTAGCAATTAGTAATGAACAATTATCCCCGAAACTTCGGGGCTCATTATTCATTGTTAATTGCTCATTGCACGCTGCCCACCATTTCAAATTTTAGAAACCTTATTTTTACGGTATAAAATTATTTGTACTGTCGGGTTTGGGTGAAAACTTTCTAAAATAATAAGTTTCATTTATTTGTCTAATTTCTGTTTTAACGCCTTGTTTCATTCTGCATACTTCCGTCATTATAAAAGTAGTGTCATTTGCAATAGTACCTTCCTCTCTGTAAACAAGATAGCCTAATTCTGTTCCTGCCCATCTTTCATAAATTATTTTTTTTATCTTCTATCAAGTATAAACCCCAAAAACCTTTTTTATCCTTTACATCATTATTAAAATAAAAACTCTGTCTAGCATATTCATCCAATTCAGATATATTGCCAGAACCTCCAACTTGAAAAACTATCCCATTTTTGTATAAAAAAATAATACCGTGAAATTTTGTTCCATTATCCCATTCTTGATAATAATATCCATTAATTTTTATCTGATTTCCGACATATTCGGTTTTATTAAGGGTAAATTCTTCCCAAGTAATCATCTCTTGACAAGACGGAATAATTATTATAATTACAAATATTAATATTAACGTTTTCATTGCTAAAATTTCATATTATGTTATTTTGGCTATTAGCTTTTAGCCGTTAGCTCTTGGCTCTTAGCTACTAATCGTTCATTGCTCATTGCTCATTGTTAATTGATACCCCGCACCCCGCACCAATCACTGACCACCCACCACCATTCACTAATCACCCACCACACTATCTTTATTTATTTGCAAATCATACAGTTTTTTATAAACTCCGTTTTGTGCCAAAAGTCGGTGATGACTGCCTCTTTCTACAATTTCGCCTTTCTGGAATACAACAATTTCGTCGGCGTTGATGATGGTAGATAGTCGGTGAGCAATAACAAGTGAAGTACGGTCTTTCATAACCTTTTCAATAGCTTGCTGCACAAGCATTTCACTTTCGGTATCTAAAGCCGAAGTGGCTTCATCTAAAATAAGTATTGCAGGATTTCGCAATATTGCTCTGGCAATGCTAATTCTTTGTCTTTGTCCGCCCGAAAGTCTCGTACCTCTATCGGAAATATTGGTGTTGTAGCCATCTTCCATTTCCATAATAAAATCGTGTGCATTGGCTATTTTGGCGGCTTTAATAACATCTTCATTTTTAACGTCCATTAATCCGAAGGCAATGTTATTGAAAACCGTATCGTTAAAAAGTATCGGCTCTTGAGTAACAATTCCCAAATGGCTGCGTAGGTTGTTAAGACTCATATCTCTGATATCAACTCCGTCTATAAGTATTTGTCCTTTAAGCGGGTCGAAAAATCGGGGAAGTAAATCTACAAAAGTCGTTTTTCCGGCTCCACTCTGACCGACCAAAGCAACTGTCTTACCCTTAGGTATCACCAAATTGATGTTTCTTAGCACTAAGGCTTCTTCGTAGGCAAAGCTAACATCTCTGTATTCAATTTCTTTGTTAAAAGTGGGTAATTCGGTTACCTTTTCTTTTTCGGTAATAGCACTTTCGGAATCTAAAATATTGATAATTCTTTCGCCGGAAGCCAAACCCCTTTGTATGTTTGAATAAGTATTTGAGATGCTTTTTATAGGCGGAATAAGTTGAGAGTAAATTATAACGTAGGTAACAAATTCCGACGGAGTAAGCACTGAATTGTGGCTAAGCACCATGCTACCGCCAATTATCATTATTACTACAATTGTCAGAACACCCAAAAATTCGGAAATAGGACTTGCCAATTCGCGTCTGTTCATGTACGCTCTGATAATTTTTCGGTACATGTCGTTTACCTTGTTGAAACTCTTTCGGGCAAATTCTTGTGCACTAAAACCGCGTATTATTCTGGCTCCGGTAATAGTTTCTTCGGATATGCTAAGCAATTGTCCCAATAGTTTTTGACTGGCTTTAGCCGATTTTCTGAGGCGTTTTCCTATAAGAGAAATAATAAAAGCCGCTACAGGGAAAAACACTAAGGTTATAAGCGTTAGCTTAGGCGAAATCATTATCAGAACGCTTAAATAGACTAAGATATGAAAAGGATCTTTGAAAATAACCTGAATTGTGCTGACTAAATTGTTTTCTATTTCATGAGAATCGGCGGATATTACCGACAAAATATCTCCTTTTCGGTATTTGCTGAAAAAGCCAATGTGCAAGGTAACCAACTTATCGTATATTGCTTTACGCATATTGTAAACCAACCAAGTACGCATACGTGCCAATGTGCGTTGCGACATGTATAAAAACAAATTCGACAGTAGTACGCTAGTTAGAATTACAGCACAAACAAAAACCAAAGCATGAGTTTTGCTATATATTGTAGATATCTGATTTACGTAGTAACCTATGTAAGCAACAACAAAATCTACGTCGAAAGCGAAGGCAGGTTTTTCGGTTATGGCAACGGTGTTTCCAACTTGAAAAAGTGTATCTAAAAGCGGAATTAGCAAGGTGAAATTCAGCACTCCAAAAATGGTTGCAGGAACTACGTAGATAATGTATTCGGGTACGAAATGCCTGTATGGCTTAGCAAATGATAAAAGTCGAAATAGAATTTTCATTTTGTAACAATTCGAAATTCGGCACTAAAATATAAAAAATGCTTGAATAACAACACGCAAATCTCGCAAAAATCTGCACTTTTAATTTTAGTACCGATAAAACGTTAATTTTGTAATTATTAGTATCTTTGTACAAAAGAAAATAAATAATTATGGATTCGAAACGACAATTAAGAGTATCGCGATTATTACAAAAGGAATTGGGAGACATTTTTCAGGAAATGGGTCGTTCCGTTTTTACCGGCAATATGATTAGCGTAACCAGAGTTACGGTTACACCCGATTTGGAGATAGCCAGAGTTTATTTGAGCTTGTACGGCAAGACCGATAAAAAAGTTTTGATTGAAGAAATTAAGCAACGCGACAAGGCAATTCGTTTGGAATTGGGAAACAGAATTAAACGTGTTTTAAGAGTAGTTCCCGAACTTATTTTTATTTTAGACGATTCTTTGGATTATATTGAAAATATTGAGAAATTGCTAAAACAGTAAGTTTTAATCTTGAAAATAAACTCTTTTTACTCGTTGCGAAATTCCCGTTAGCACTTAGTAAGATATTGTATCCATAAGTTCCGAAAGTTTTATCGCATTACTAAAAACTTGCTTCTGTAAACTTTATTTCCCGCCGATACGGTAATTATATAAGTTCCTTCATTTAAATTTGAAATATCAATCCGAGCGTTGTTTACAGTGTTTACATTCATTTCTCTACCGCTTATATCGGTGATTGTTATGCTACTTATTTCATTATTTGGAAATTGTTCGGTACTGATATTTATAATATTTGTTGTAGGATTAGGATAAACAGAAAATTCTGAGCAAGTATTTATTTCAACTTGAACCGGTTCAAAAATCTTATTTGTACTTTTATGTAGTCTGTTATACACGTACAGGTAGCCGTCAGGTGAAATATACAAGTTCCCAAGTCCTGAATTTTGAGTTATATTATTAGTAATAGGTTCCCAATTTTCTCCCCCATCTATCGATTTTGCAATACTGGATCCATCTAAGTCATCTGTTATATATATAACATCGTTAATATCAATGGCTAATGAATAGCCCCAACGAAATGGCAAGCTATAACTTTCCCAAACAGAAGCAATTTCATTAAAATAATATAAACTATCGGAACAGATTACATACGGAGTTTCATCGGAGTTGAAAGCCATATCTATAACGTGACGATCACTTCTAAACTCCCCTATAATATTCCATGTATCACCTTTATCAACAGATTTGAAAACGACCGCTCTTTTTGGTTCCTCGTTCACGTATGAATATAAAAATAATTCCCCGTTTTTATTTTCCAACATCTTTCTAAAACTCAAGGTGCTACCAGGCTTTGGCTCGACAAAATGATATACACACGAATTTGACCAACTTACTCCAAAATCTGATGTTTTATATACAAGGTCATTGCTGTAAACGTAGATGTAGGAGTCGTTAGCATATACTCTACTATTATAAAAATAACCTTCATAAGGAACCTGAATTTTATTAAATTCATCACCTTCATCTAAAGAATAATGTACTGCATATGATAAATTATTGCTATCGTTTACAAGAACGAATATTCTATCATGCTTGTCTATAAATAGGTCAAATAAATTATATATTTCCAAATCTATTTTTGTCCAATTTAATCCGTCATCAACAGATTTGTACAAACCGGATGAAGTTCCTATAAAAGTAATTCCTGTTTTGGTTACACCAATTGAATGTACATTTTCGTCATTGGGAGTTTGCAACGGAGACCAAAAATCTTGCGAAAAGACGCTTAAAGAGACAACAATTGTGATTAACAACAAAAACATTTTTTTCATAATACATAATTTTTAGGTAGAACAGTTAAAACATTACAAATATACAATTTTTGTGAATAAGTGCGTAAAATTCAATTTTTTATAAAAGTAGTCCCCGAGTTGGTTTTTATTCTTGACGATTCTTTAGATTATATCGAAAATATTGAGAAACTGCTAAAACAGTAGTTTTTTAATCCTGAAAATAAACTCTTTTTACTCGTTGCGAAATTCCCGTTAGCACTTCGTAAGATATTGTGCCCATAAGTTCCGCTAATTTATTTATCGTTTCGGCAGAGTTGAAAATAACCACTTCGTCGCCTTCGTTGGCATCAATGTTGGTGATGTCAACCATCATCATATCCATGCAGATGTTTCCGACAATTTTTGCCGTTTTGCCTTTAATATAAACGTGTCCCACCATGTTTTCCAAGCTGCGTGGTATTCCGTCGGCGTAGCCAATAGGCAATGTGGCTATTGTCATATCGTGGTCAGCAATAAAGTTTCGGCTGTAGCCGATAGACTGATTTTTGCTTATCTTTTTAATTTGAGTTATAACGGTTTTGAGCGAACTGACGTTTTGCAGTTGGCTTGAAACATTTACGACGGGATTTATTCCGTACAAACCTATTCCCAATCGCACCATATCAAAATTGGCTTCAGGAAAGCGAATAATAGCCGATGAATTGGAAATATGTCGCAGAATAGGATAATTCAGTTGCTGCAAAAATTTATCGGATACGTCTTTGAAGATACTTATTTGCTGTTTGGTAAAATCGTCGAATTTAGCATCGTCGCTGCCGACAAGGTGAGAAAAAATCGATTTTACTACAATGTTTTTGTTGCCTTTAATTCTGTTTATCAGTTCGTCAGTTTGGTCGGGAGTAAAACCCAAACGGCTCATTCCGGTATCTATTTTAACATGAATGCTAATGCTTTTATTTTCGCCGGCATAAGAGTTCATTGCTTGAAGCAACAAATTTAAAGCCCTGAAACTAAATATTTCGGGTTCCAAGTTAAACCTGATAATAGCTTCGTACCCAGACGGTTCGGGATTCATAACCATAATAGGCAAGGTTATACCTGCTTTTCGCAACTCGACTCCTTCGTCGGCGTAAGCCACAGCCAAATAGTCAACATTGTGAAACTGTAAGGCGTTGGCAATTTCGTAGCTGCCGCTTCCGTATGAAAAAGCTTTGACCATTGCCATAGTCTTAACGCCTGGTTTAGTCAGCGACCTGAAGTAGTTCAAGTTGTGAATAACGGAATTGATATCAATTTCCAAAACCGTTTCGTGGTCTTTTAGTTGCAAAAGATTTGAAATATCTTCAAAATGGTAGTCGCGAGCACCTTTTATAAGTATTGTTTCGTCGTTGAAATTGCTCATGTTATGATTGCTCAAAAAGTCGGAAACATTATTATAAAATTGCTTTTGCATAGAAAACACTTCCGAATTTTCGGAAATATAGCTGCCAATGCCTATAATTTTACTCACATTGCTCGAAACAAGCATGTTGTTGATGTTGGTGTACATAAGATGCTTGTCGTCGGCGGTTTGCAACAAATCCGACAAAATAACAGTCTTACTACTGTTTTGATGCTGTTGGTTTAAGAAATCGAGAGCAATTTTCAGAGAATTTATATCATTGCTGTAACTATCGTTGATGATTGTACAATTGTTAATTCCTTTTTTAAGCTCTAAACGCATAGCGATAGGCTGCAGATTTTTGAGACGATTTTTAATAATGTTTAAAGGATAATTAAACACCAACATTGTGCTAATGCAGTGAAATGCGTTTTCAACCGAAGCGTAGTCAGCAAAGGGAATGGAAATTTCGGTATCAGTGTTTTTGTAGCAAATTGTTAAGTTGGAGTTTTGCTTGTTGTATTTGATATTTTTGACGTACAAATCGGCGTTGCTGTCTTTGGTGCTCCAAGTAAAAAGCTGTAGCGATTTATTGACTTCTTTAAGTTTTTTTACTTGCTCATCAATTTGCTTGTAATCGGTGCAGTATATCAGATTGTTGGCATTTACAAACAGTTTTATTTTTTCTTCAACTTTTTGTTCAACCGAAGTAAAATTTGCCTGATGAGCCGCACCAATATTCGTAAATATGCCAATTGTAGGTTTTATGATTTCTTGCAGATATTGCATTTCGTCAACCAAAGAAATGCCGGCTTCAAAAATTCCGAAATTATTGTCGCTATTGATTTGCCAAACCGAAAGCGGCACGCCAATTTGCGAGTTATAGCTTTTGGGATTTCTGCAAATATTGTAATCGTTATGCAAAAGCTGATACAGCCATTCTTTAACGATGGTTTTGCCGTTGCTTCCGGTTATTCCTACAACAGGAAAATTAAATTTATTTCTATGATTTTGAGCTAATTGTTGCAAAGCTCTGACAGAGTTTTTTATCAGCAAAAAGTTTGCATCGGAATAATTTGCAAACTCAGGATTGTCGGCTTCTACAACAAAACTTCTTACACCTTTTTTGTAAACGTCGTCAATGTACTTGCTGCCGTCGTTTCGGTTGGTTTTTATAGCAAAAAACAAGGATTTGTTTCCAATAACCACGCTTCTGCTATCGATGGCAATCTCGCTAATAATGCTTTCGGGATTAGCGATGTGAAGTGTTTTTGCATTTATAATTTTTGCAATATCACTTATTTTATAGTTGTTAGAGCACGACATGCGCTATTTTTTTATTGTTCAATATCTTGTGAAGCGTACTTTAACGGGTTTTCGTTTATTTCTTCCCACATTTGTCGGTTGCGAGAAATATCGTTAGCCAAATACATTGCCGTTCGTAGCGATTGAGCGATGTTGTCGTTATTGCTGTTAAAATCCATTTCGGCATTGCTGTCGGGCATGGTAACAACAAACGGAAGTCCAGCCAAATATATTGCTCCCCTTTCCTGCGAAAAAATGCTGAAAGGAATATAACTTTGGTCGTAGTACATGGAAATTATTCCGTCAAATTCGTCGTACGACGCATCGGAAAAGAGCTTGTCGGCATTGTACGGACCGAAAACTAAATCGCCTTTGTTTTTAAATTTATTTATTACCGGAATAATAATTTCGTTTTCTTCCTTGCAGTTGCTATCCTTACAGTAGCTTGGATTTAAACTTAAAACTGCTATTTTCGGCTTTTGAATATCAAAATCTATTTTCAAAGAATTGATAAACATATCTATTTTACTTTCCAACAGTTCAGCCGTAAGTTTTCCAATAGCTTGATTAACAGGCAATTTTCCGGTCGCACTTGTCATTCTGAAATCCTGATACACCCACGTAACCATGTAATCGTTATTATCAAGATACGATGTCAGAAGCCGTTCGTGGCAAGTGTATTTGTCGTCGAGAGCCAACTGCATACTTGCACGGTTTAGTGGAGTTGCAACAAGTGCGTCAATCTCGCTGTTTTTAAGACTTTCGGTAGCTTTTTGCAAAGAAAGTAAAGCAGCATCACCCGCAGCCTTGCTAGGCTCGCCAACTGTAATGTTTATTTCTTCGTTGGTTATGTTAAATAAATTTGCTCTGTTGTTAGCTATTCCGCTAATATCTCTAATAATATTAAAATTGAAATTGAAATTTCTGATTAATTTTTTGAAATACGAAACCGACTTGGAAGTGCCGTAAAAAACAGGAGTGAAAATGTCGGTAATATTGCCGGCGGAGCAAATATCAATAATCATTTTGTAGTTTGTGCTATTGACATCGCCGTGAGTAATTCCGATAATAAATTTGTCTTTTCCTGCTTTATTTTTTGTCATATTTTACCAATTTTAGGCAAAGATATAAAATTATTTTGAAAAAAATGTGCTATGTGTAATTGATAATTATTTGTTGTGTTAATTGTTATTTAAGCAATTGAAGTTGTTTAGTCAATTATTCATTATCGTTTTTTAACATATCCAGTTCTTCGTGCTTTTCGTTCCATAGCAACCAATTTTCGTCAAGCGAAGATTTTAATTGTTTGTACAAGGTGTATTGTTTGGTAATAAACTCCTGATTGCCTTGTTTTTGCGGGTCGGCGAGATTATTTTCGGTTTCGGAGATTTGATTTTCCAAACTATCGATTTCTTGCTCAATTTTTAGAATAGCATTTTCTATTTTTCTAACATTTCTTTCAAATTCCTTTTTGTTTTGATAAGCGATTTTCTGCTCACTATCTTCTTTTACGGCGCTGCTTACAGCTTTTTTGGTTTGTTTTTCCAACTCTTTCAGAGATTCAATTTTTCGGTATTCCAAAAAGTCGAATATATCGCCTAAGTACGTTTTAATTTTCTTGTTTTTAAATTCTACGACTTTGTTTGTCAGACCTTGCAAGAAATCTCTATCGTGCGAAATAATTACGGCGGTTCCGTCGTAGTGCAAAAGAGCATTTTTCAGAATATCCTTACTTGTCATATCCAAATGGTTTGTAGGCTCATCTAATATGAGAAAATTATAAGGATTGAGCAAAAGTTTTATCAGCGAAAGTCTTGTTTTTTCGCCACCCGAAAGTACTTTTACTTTTTTCTCGATATCGTCGTTGCCGAAAAGGAAACTGCCAAGCAGCGGTCTGATTTTTTGTCGTATATCGCCTACGGCGACGTTTGAAATAGTGTCGTAAACGGTGAGTTCGGGGTCTAACAATTCATTCTGATTTTGAGCAAAGTAGCCGATTTGCACGTTGTGTCCTATGGTTTTTTTGCCGACAAAATCGATTTCTCCGGTAATAATTTTCGCCATAGTCGATTTTCCTTCGCCGTTTTTGCCGATAAAAGCCACAAAATCGCCACGCTCGATGGTCAAGTCTATATTGCTAAGGACTTTATGGTCGCCGTAGCTCTTAGATACGTTTTCCAAATCTAAAACCACTCTGCCGGAGCTTGGTGCCGGCTGAAAAAGAAATCTGATGGAACTTGTATCAATTTTATCGACTTCAACAATATCCATCTTATTCAGAAGCTTTATTTTTGATTGCACTTGCTTTGCCTTAGAACTTTTGTATCTGAATCGTTCAATAAATCTTTCGATATTTTGAATTTCCGCTTGTTGATTTTCCAAAGTTGCTTTCTGAGTTTCAATCAATTCGCTACGCTTGACCAAATAATCGGAGTAGTTGGTTTTGTAGTCGTATATTTGCTTATTCATCAGGTCGAGGGTTCGCGTAGTAATTTTGTCTAAAAACGTACGGTCGTGCGAAACCATCATAACAGCGCCGCTGTACGTGCTAAGATATGTTTCCAACCACTGTATAGATTCTATATCAAGGTGGTTTGTGGGCTCATCAAGCAAGATAAGTTGCGGTTGTTGCAGCAATATTTTTGCAAGTTCAACGCGCATTTGCCAACCACCGCTAAAAGTGTTCAGTTGTCGGTTGAAATCGTCGGAAACAAATCCCAAACCTTTTAAAACTTTTTCGCACTCTTGGTTAATGCGGTCGCCTTCAAACAAGATAAACCTTTCGTTGGCATCGTGTAGCTTTTGAGCAATATCGGCGTATTCTTCCGAATGGTAATCGGTGCGAGAAGTTAATTGTTTGGTCAGACTTTCTATCTTTTTTTTGATATTGTTGACATCGACAAAAGCTTTTTTGGTTTCTTCAATAACGCTAAGCGTGTTTTTTAACGTCTTTTCTTGTGGCAAAAAACCAATTACAAAATCGTTGGGCTTTTCAATGCTTCCGCTTTCAGGCGATTCGGTTCCTGCAATTATTCTAAGCAGAGTTGTTTTGCCGGCTCCGTTTTTGCCTGTCAAACCAATACGGTCTTTGGCTCCGATTAAAAAACTGACGTTTTTAAACAGATAATTGCCGCCGTAGTGCATCGATATGTTTTGTACAGAAATCACGGAGCAAATTTATAATATTTCGGATAAACGTTGAGATTGGAAAGTGGTATTTTTGTGTACAAAGTGTGTGTTACTCATCTTCCCACTCGATTGTGAAAGTTTTTTCTTCGGTGCTTTGGGTTTTATTTACATCTTTTTTTAAGGTAGTATCGTTTTTAAACCAATTGAATTCACGGTTTAAGGCTTGTTTAAGGTCTATTTTTTGCTCTTCAACATCTTTTTTAAATTTCTGTCTCGACACTTCTCTGTCGTATTTAATACTCACGCCATTACCATCGCCGGCAATAACCACAAACAACTTAGATTTTCCCTTGCCAAATTCTTCTTCTTTTTCGCTTTCTAAGTATTTGTCAGGATTTTTCTTTTTCCATTTCGACCAAAGAACATCGGAAAGGAGTAGGGTACAGTGATAACTGAAATTTTTGTCGGTTATTGAATGATTACCCATCAACGAAAAATCAAGAGCGTTGGAGCGTATTAGCATGTTCGGCAATGATAGTACACCATCTTTAATGCTTATTTCGTTGGTCAGCGATGCAAATTTCATGTCGTTAAGTTCGTCTATACGAATAAATTTCGACAGTTTTTCGGCTAATTCAAGTTTAAGAAGTCTGCCGTCGTTGATAGTAAACACGCTATGCATCTTAAGTTGCGACAGGTCGATTTTATTGTCTTTGAAAGGCGACAATAGCGTCAGGTTCCCGCTCAATTTTCCGTAAATATTATTTGCTTTTAAGTCGTTGAATCCGAAATTATCTGTAGCCACAAAAAGTTCGTGAATATCTATGTTGTTGAATGTAAATTCGGTTTGCACCAACTCGGGTTGATCGTTATTGAATTTAAGTTTCAAATTTCCATCAACAGAACCGCTGAGAGTGTTGGCTTTTAGGTTTCTGAACTCGCTGTAGTCGCTGTTGTAGATGAATGTTCCGCTAAAATCGCTTATATTTAGCTTTTCGTAAATAAATTTTTTAATTTCTATATCCGAAAATATATGCGGCAAAGCGAATTTACCGCTTTTGGTGCTGTCCGAAGTCTCAATTTTGAAGTCGGCTGCATCTAATTGATTGGAAATAATATTACCTTTCAGCAAAGCAACTTCTTCATCGATGAGAATAGTTTTTACTGCATTTTCAAAAACTCCGCTGAACGAAACATCCGATTTGCCAACAATAAAATTCAAGTGATTGCAGTATAAATTATTGTTTACAATTGCAAATTCGCTTACTATGTTTTTAAAGGGTTTACCCATAACTTTGGGTTTTAATTCCACATCTTGCAGAGAAATTGTACCAGAAAAATGTGTGCTATCAATATCAAAGTGCTTGTTGATAATATCGTTGAAGTCGCCTTCAATGTGGGCATTCAGTGAAACACCGCCTTTTATAAAATCAATGTCGTTTAGTTTGGCAATACTGTTGACTTTATCGGCTGTAAAATTTGAAATAATGTTGGCATTGTAAATATCCTGTCCTTTGTGGTTGAGGTTGAAGTCGCCTTCAAAATTAATTTCGTTGTATTTGCCTTTCAAATTTTTAAGCTCAATTTTGTTTTTCTCTGCATTGGAATTAATGTACTGTGCATCAAAGGACAAAGAGTTGATATTTAAATCGTTAGGCACCGATTTAGCCGAAATATTGTAAGCTTTCACGTTAATGTAGTTGGAAACGCTATTGTTGGCATATTTTATTTTTCCATCAGACTTTATTTCTCCGCCAAATTTATAATTGCGCACTTTTTCCAAATAATTTTCCGGAATTATTTCTACAAGATAAGCTAGGTTAATTTTGTCGGTTTTGTAGGTAAGTTCGGCATTTTCGGCCCCTTTGTTGTAGCAAAAAGAGCCGTCGATATCGGCAGAAACCTTATTAATTTTTACGTTACAATTGTCGAAAGCAATTGTTTTATTGTCAGTGTTTAAATCCACATCCGATTTCAACTTAATATTATGATTGCTGAATTTATTAAGCTGATTGTTAAAATATATTTCGGAAGGAGTAATATCAGTCTTTATTTTGTAGCCGTAAGTGCCGAGAACCGAACTTTTTTTCTGAATTTTAAGCTCGTTAATAAAACAAGCAAGTTCAAATTTATTACTTTTTTTGTAGTACAGTTCTATATCGTTTATTTTCAGATTTTTAATTAAGGTTTTTCTGCTGCTGTCTTCGCTGGAACCGGTTTTTACGCTGATATCGAAGTTGTTTTCGTTGTTGTCAAATTCAAGAATATTAATTTTTCCATCGCTTATGTTTATGGTATTTACTTCAAAGTTTTTCTTTATAACTTTTATAAAGTTAAATTCAATGTCAATGTTTTTTACGGCAAGCAAATCGGGTTGTGTTTCGGAAGGATTGCTTCCACGACAAGAAACATCGTTAAACGAAACACTTACATTAGGGAAATACTTAAAAAACGAAACACTAATATCGCCAACATGCACAGGCACCGATATTTGTTCGTTTATCATGCTTATTGCCTTATCTTTTATGCTTCGTTTTATACTTGGCAATTTTATGATGAACAAAATAACTGATGCTACAAGAACAACCGCAATCGAAATTAATATTATAGTCCTTTTTTTCATAGTGCAAATATCTTACAAAGGTAGCCATTATAACTCAAAAGTCGCATTTATAGTATGCAAATAATTACTACTTTTGAAAAAAAATCATAACAACAAACATGCAAGGTAAAGTCCCAAAAAAGCGAAATTACAATTTAGTTTTACGAAAAACACATTCCTTTCTGACGGTATTTCTGTTTATCAACATTTCAATTATTGCTATAACAGGAATTTTGTTAGGACTGAAAAAACAAACCAAAGGCGTTATAATGCCTGTTATTGTTGAAGGAACCACAACCGAATTAGAACAATGGATAAGTATCGACAGCATTTACAATGTTGCAATTAGCGAATTCTTTAAACACTATCCCAATTGTAAAGATGTGGAAATATCAAGAATTGATATAAGGCAAGGCAAAGGAATGGCAAATGTTGTTTTTGATAAGAAATATTTTTCGGTTCAGGTTGACGGAGCTACAGGTCAGGTGCTGTATGCAGGCAAGCGTTATTCCGATATGATTGAAAATATACACGACGGCTCAATAGTTGATATTTTGATAGGCTCAAAAACCCAATATTTTAAGATAGCTTACACTTGCCTTATGGGATTATCATTACTGCTTTTTAGCATAACAGGTTTTATGATATGGTTGAGCAAAAGAAAAAGACGGACTTAATAAAAGTTGTTTAGTATAACAGTTTGTAACGATATAAAACAATATAACACAGCTTAAAACACATTTTAAAGTAAATAGTTTTTTAATAAATTTAACAATTTATGCACAAAGCTGTGGCAATAATATTTACTTTTGCAAGTAGATAAAAAAGTATAATAATAAATAAAAAATCAAATTTTCATGAAAAAACTATTCTTAATAGGACTATTGTCCATGTTAGTAAGCGTAAAGGTAGCAGAAGCGGCTGCACCCGACGAAGGCATGTGGTTGCCGATGTTTGTCGAAAGACTCAACTATGTTGATATGCAAAAAATGGGCTTGAAACTTACAGCCGAAGAGTTATACAGCATCAACAATTCCAGTATTAAAGATGCTATTGTAAGCTTAGGCGGTTTTTGTACAGCCGAATTGGTTTCGCCGGAAGGCTTGCTTTTAACCAATCACCACTGCGGATATTCTGCTATTCAGACTCACAGTAGCGTTGAGCACGACTATTTAACCGACGGTTTTTGGGCTATGAAAAAATCGGAAGAGCTACCAAACGAAGGACTTACGGTTACGTTTTTGCATCACATGGAAGATATGACTCAAAAAATTCTTAGTGTTGTAAATGATGATATGACCGAAGACGAGCGCTCCGAAGCAATTAAAAAAGAAATAGATAAGTATACAAAAGAAGCTGAACAAGACGGCAAATACGTTGTTGAGCTAAAAAGTTTCTTCAACGGAAACGAATATTATATGTTTGTTTACGAAGAATACAAAGACGTTCGTTTGGTTGGAGCACCGCCTTCATCAATTGGTAAATTTGGTGGCGATACCGACAACTGGATGTGGCCCCGCCACACCGGCGATTTCGCTATGTTCCGTATTTATACCGCTCCCGACGGCAGTCCTGCCGAATATTCGGAAGACAACATTCCTTTTAAATCCAAACACTTTTTACCTATTTCAATAAAAGGTTATAAAGAAAACGATTTTGCAATGATTTGGGGTTTCCCCGGAACAACCGACCGCTACAGAACATCAAGTGCTGTTAGTGCTACACTTAACGAAATAAATCCGGCTATCGTTAAAATGCTTAGAGCCATGTTGGACGTTCAGGACGAAGAAATGGCAAAAAGTGACAAAGTAAGAATACAATACGCTAGCAACAACGCTAGTTTAGCAAACTTTTGGAAAAATAAATTAGGCGAAACCCGCGACCTTAAACGTCTTAACGTTGTTGAGAAAAAACGTCAGTCGGAAAAAGAACTAGAAAAATGGATAAACGCCGACCCTGCAAGAAAAGCAAAATATGGCACTGTGTTATCCGATTTTAACGAAATTTATTCAAAATACACCGAGCAAAATATATTTCCGTTGTTATGGAATACTCAGCTTGTTTTCTTCGGTTCGCAAGCGTTTACATTGCCTTCAATGTCTAAAGGCATAGAAACAATTTTAAAAACCGGAGTTAAAGGCGAAGCTCTTCAAAAAGAAATGCAGTCGTACAGAGAAAAAGCCGAAGCTATTTTTAAAGATTACGACAATACCATTGAGAGAAGAGTATTAGTTACTGCCTTAGAAATTTTTAGAGACAAAATTCCGACAAATCAACATCCTGACATTTACAAAGTTATAAATTCCAAATTTAAAGGTGATATTGTAAAATTTGTCGATTATATATTCGAAAAATCGCCATTCTTAACTTACGATAATTTCAACAAGTTTTTGGATAAACCTTCTGAAAAAGCTATAAAGAAAGATTTGGCTGTAGAGATGTATAATTCGTTTGTAATGAATTTTATGAGCGTTCAGGGTGGTGCTAAAGAGTTAGCAACAAAGAACAGAACAACACAACGTTTGTATTTGGCTGCACTTCGCGAAATGTATCCCGATAAAAGCTTTTATCCCGATGCAAACTCAACTCTTCGTATGACTTACGGAAAAGTTATAAGCTACTATCCCGCCGATGCTGTTCACTACGATTACTACACAACCATTGAAGGTGTTATGGCTAAAGAAAATCCGTCAGACCCCGATTTTGTTGTACCCGAAAGATTAAAACAACTTTATTACAAAAAAGATTTCGGTCAGTATGCTGAAAACGGAACCTTACCTGTTTGTTTCTTAACCGATAACGATATTACCGGCGGAAACTCAGGAAGTCCTGTTTTAGATGGAGACGGAAACCTTATCGGTATTGCATTCGACGGCAACTGGGAAGCAATGAGCGGCAATATTTTGTTTGAACCCGAACTGCAACGTACAATCAACGTTGATGCAAGGTACGTTTTATGGGTGATTGACAAATACGCCGGAGCTAAAAATATAATGGACGAACTTACGATAGTTAAGTAGTCTGTTATTTTTTGTATTTTTTCATAACGTAGGGGGAAAGCCGAATGGCTTTCCTCTTTTTTTGTTATTAAGTTCGTCCTTTGTTTGCACGTTTTTGCAAAGCGTGTACAAAATTATTGCCTTGAAAGCTCAACAAATTCGCAGACTTTCGCTCGCTTTACAAAAGCGAGCGAGCGGAGGGAGCGAACGATGGTTAACATAAATATAATCGGATAAAATAAAAAAATAAAAATAATTTGTTCGTTCGTATTTTTTTTATTTTTGCAAACTTAATTTTAAAATCACAAAATCATGAACAAAAAAACATTTTTATTTTTAATTATCACTATGTTTGTTATTTCATTCACATCGTGTACAAAAGATGATGGAAATGGAATAAAATCTTCTAATGGGTCTATAAAAAGTGTAGACTACAACCCTGCTGTTGGCATTATTGACGGTAGATTATTTTTTTCAGACACTGCTCAGCTCGTCGAACATTTGGAATGGATTTATAGTCATATGAATGACGAAGAAGTTATTGAAAATTATTACAACAGCATCGGGTTTACAACCTTAGCACAAAAATATAACCAAGTTATGTTTTCAGAAAACGTTGATACACTCAATTATGCCTTGATTAATTATAGTCATTGTTTCAAGGAAGAGATTGTTGACAATGAAACGTTTTATGACATTTCATTACCTTTTGGTGCTTCTTACATTTCAAATGTTAAAGGTATATATCAAGTTGGCAATAATATTGTGAGAGTAACACCTAGCTACAAAGTAATTATTGTTAACGGTGATTCTGGATTAATACCTTACTTATTCAATGATACTGCTACGTTAAAGACCAATCCAAATTTTAAAATTATAAATAACGAAAGATCATCGCATTATCCATGTAAGTATTTGAATTATTCATACAGAACCTCATATTTTAATAATAGAAACAGAATCGTAACAAAAATGTACTGGAGTGAAGCACCGCTCAACTTAGGGTTCATGTATGATGTTAAAAATTCTTCACAAACTAAAGTGTGTGGGATATGGTGGCAAAAAAGAATCTCCACAATCGGAATAAAAAATTACCAAGGTCATTATAAGAGTGTCAATTCACCTAATATTTATAATATACCTCCATCAACACTTGTATTAAATAATAAAGCTGTTGTGTATAAAGGTCCTTTATCCATTTCTCCTATCGATTTCTTATCTAGTTCTTGTCTGTACGATTGTTGGGGTGTTAAAGATGGTGTTAGAAGAGAAATTTTAAATCAAGAACAATTTCCCGACTCTTGGTAAAAAGAATGATGAAATGCTATATAACAAAACAGTTTAGATTAATATCAACTGTGAAAAAATAATTATATGTAACATAAATTTTAAATCATGAAAAAAATTATTTTAATAGCGATTATTATTGTCGCAGTAGGAACTTCCGTATTTGCACAAAGCAATTACAACAAGTTTGTGAAGTTTGGTGTTATGGTACCTCTTCGATCACCACGATACTACAGTTTGTACCCATTAGACCTCTCATTTGAGTACGTTTTTTTTAGTAAAGGCAAGTTTTCTATAGGAGCTGAAGCTGGTGGTTATTACGGTGTGAGCAATATTAATAATGAAAAAAACAATTTCGGTAGTTTTCATTTAAAACCATTGGTTCACTTCAATTTTACCGAAAAATTCGATGTCTTTACCGGTATTGGTTTCTATGCACCCATTAATTCCAATGGTGATACCAAATTACATTGGCAAGCTACACTTGGAGCCAGATATTTTATTATTAAAAATTTTGGCGTGTACACCCGTGGGCATGTAGACTACGACTTGCTTGAATTTGGTGTATCATACAGGTTTTAAGGTTTGTAAGAAATTTAGGCAAATAAAAAGGACTGTCTTTTTTAAGGATAGTCCTTTTTTTATTTTCCATTGCTAGCAGCGGTGCACGTTTTTGCAAAGCGTGTGCAAGAATTAAATGCATTAATATTTTTTAAAATTAATTACTCTATTGAGCAATAAACGCTTTGAATAAGCTGTTTTGTTTCAATCTTTTTTTATGTTCTTTTGTCTGTGACACAAAAGAACCAAAAAGTCAAGGCTGACATTTCTTTTCTGAATTGCGTTCTCATAAATCCTAAGTTCGTGCGGGTGATTCCCGAGCAAGCTCGGAACTTCCCGTTCTCACTAAGGATTTATTTCGAACTACATTCGGAAGAAATGTATGCCGTCCTTTTTAAAGCTAAATTTTGGGCTATTGTTCTTCCTTGCTATGGCAGATAGCTTGAACGAAAAGAGTGAAGTTTACTTATTACAAAACAGCTCAACAAATTCGCAGACTTTCGCTCGCTTTACAAAAGCGAGCGAGCGGAAGTTAATAATTATTTTTAGCT
>JAQVEX010000037.1 GCA_028697555.1 Lentimicrobiaceae bacterium
AAATGTTTTTATAAAAAGAATGTTATTTATTGTAATGATATAGTTTTTCTTATTAATTTTGTGTCTAAATAAAATTAAGATATGGTAAAAAGTTTAGGTTCCAAACAAGTATTATTTCTGTTGATTCTGATTGCGCTATCAATTTCGGCTATAGCTCAGCGTTTTGAAGGCGGAGTTGTTGTGGGTTTGTCGGGAACGCAAGTAGATGGTGACGGTTACGGCGGATACAAAAAAGCCGGTATTTATTCGGGCTTGTGGATACGGTTGCCAATAGCCGAAAGATTAGACCTTCAGGCAGAGTTGGCTTATTCGCAGAAAGGGAGTAAGCGTTTGCCCGATAAAAACGGCAATGTACATTATTTGCTCAAGCTTAATTATGTTGATCTTCCTTTGTTTTTAAGGTACAATATTTCCGATAAAATAGGTATAGAAGGCGGTTTTAATACGGGTTTTTTCGCAGGAGCCAAAGAGTATCTCGATGATTTCCCTACCGATTATGGAGATTTTCATAAAATGGAGTTAGCGTTTCTTTTGGGATTATATTGGAACATGAATGACAATATCAGTGTTGGAATAAGAAACAGTCGTTCAATACTAAGTATACGCAAAACCAAGCCCAACGGCAGCGTTAGGCGCATTTTCGATACGGGTCAGTACAACGACGTGCTGACAATTAATGTTCAAGTAAAACTCTAACAATGATTAATTTAGCTATAGCGGTTACCGGTGCGAGTGGTTCAATTTATGCCAAAACTATGTTGGACACATTACGTGATTTGTCTAGTACTGCTAAGCAAGTTTCCGTAGTTTTAAGCAATAATGCAATAGATGTTTGGAATTACGAAATAGGCAATTCTTCCTACGCCGATTATCCTTTTACATATTACAATATCAACGATTTCTATTCTCCATTAGCTTCGGGGAGCAGCAGTATTGATGCTATGATTGTTTGTCCGTGTAGTGTTGGAACTATGGGAAAAATTTCTTCAGGAATAGCTGACAGTTTAATAACCAGAGCCGCCGATGTTATGCTTAAAGAAAGACGTAAACTGATTTTGGTTTTGCGCGAAATGCCTTATAATTTGATACATATAAACAATATGCAAACCATAACATTAAGCGGAGGTGTTATCTGTCCTGCGTCTCCTTCGTTTTACAGCAAGCCGCAAGATTTTACGATGTTGGCAAAAACCGTTACCGATAGGGCATTAAAACTTGCAGGAGTTGATGTTGAGTCTTACTCTTGGGGTGAAAAATAATTACTTGTTACGTGAAGTAGTGAATATCACTAATTTTTCCAAAGAATCGCGGGTTTCCGATTCAGGAAAAGTGTGCAATATATCTATGGCTTTTTGTTGATATTCAAGCATTTTTTCAGTGGCGTATTTAATTCCATTGCTATTGTTAACTTCGTCTATAATGTATTTTACAGTTTTGGGGTCAGAGCTTTTTAAGCGGATAAGGCTTAACAGCTTAAACTTTTTCAGTTTCGACGAGTTGCGAAGTAAATAAATTAAAGGTAGTGTCAGTTTTTTTTCTTTAATATCAATTCCTTTTGGCTTCCCCGATTTAGTATTATTGTCAAAATCAATCAAATCGTCTTTTATCTGAAAAGCAATACCGACTTGCTCACCGAAGAGTCGCATTTTTTCAATTGTTTCCTTGTCTTTGGCAGCCGAAAATGCACCGGCTTGACAGCACGATGCTATCAGCGAAGCTGTTTTCTTTCTTATTATTTCAAAATAAACATCTTCTTCAACATCTAATTTTCGGGCTTTTTCAAGTTGCAGAATTTCGCCTTCGCTCATTTCTTTTGTAGCATTAGATATTATTTTAAGAAGTTCAAATTCATCATTATCTAACGAAAGTAACAATCCTTTCGACAACAAATAGTCGCCTAATAGAACCGCAATTTTATTTTTCCACAGCGCATTTATCGAAAAAAAACCCCTACGTTTGTTTGAATCGTCAACAACATCATCGTGAATTAATGTAGCAGTATGAAGAGTTTCAATTAAAACAGCAGCAGTATGCGTTGTTTCGGTTACATTGCCACACATCTTTGCCGAAAAATACACAAACATCGGACGCATTTGTTTGCCTTTGTTTCTGTACAGGTATTGCGTAATAGTATTTAGTAATTTCATGTCGCTTTGCAGCATAGAACGGAAACGTTCTTCAAACTCTTCTAAATGTGTTTTTATAGGCTGCTTTATTTCGACAAGTTCGTTCATCTGAATTACAAACAGGATAAGTTAGTTTATTAAATAAAAATTATTTTTTTACTATACGTTTTGTTTTCAACAAGTATTTTGATGAAGTAAGTACCTGCCTGCAAATTATTTTTATTTATTGTAATAGTGTGGGTGTTGCCAGTGGGAGTGTCGGCGCTTGAATAAACACGGTTTCCTTTCATATTATAAAGTTGTACCGAAATAAGCTGAGCCTTAACATTCTCAAGTTTTATGTGGCACGAATGATTGGTCGGGTTTGGTATTGGCTCGCTAATTTTAAGGTTTGAAACAAAAGGAACGTTATATGAGCTAATATCGGGCTTTCCGGCTTGAATCCATGCAGTGTATATAAGTTCGGCAAGGGCTTTTGAAGCATTTTTGAAAAGCAGTATAGTGTAATTTTTTGAATGATTCCAGAGTGCTGTCTTGTACGCCTGCGAACCGTAGTTTGTATTCACGCTTTTGGCGTAGTTGTCGCTTGCAAAAATGGAATCTTTATAAGTGAAATTTTGATATATATAATCAAAAATATACTGATTAACATCCTGTATTTCGCTTATGGTTTCGCCGCTATACGAAATTTGATGATAAAATTGGTTAATCATTGTAGATTCGTATCTCGAATGTATTCCGTAGTTGCCTGATAGCTGCCCGTTGTAGTTTTTTGTGATATGCAAAGGCATGTGTCCGTCGGCTACGTAGTGCCCTAAATCGGCGGCAAATATTTTTGCTTTATTAATGTCCATACGTGCTAAGCAGTCTCTCAGCGAGTCGAAAGTTGCTTCGGTAGCCCAAGGCAATATTCCGGTGTCATTGAGAAATGAATGCCCATACGAATTAAGTGCTTCTGTATAGTTTTGTTCAATGTTTCCGTAGATTTCAAAGTCGGGAAACATATCTATGTCGATATAATGTTTATAAGCTTCGGTAGGGTCTTCGCTTTTACGGTAATCTGCATCGGAAGCGTGGTCGGTTATAAAAGCTACCCACGAGTGAAAGTCAAGCATTTCAGCATTGAAAGATTTCGACGAATTTTCGGATATAATTCTATGACCTCTATACCCCCACGACGAAAACAGTATAAGCAAAAGTACAAGAGCAATAACAGAAATAAAAGATCTTTTCATATTACTTAAACGGCAAGTACAAGCAGTTTATTATTCAACACTTCAATTGTACCGCCTTTTATTTCGACATATTCGGTATTTCCTTCCGGTTTAACCAATCTGATTTTCCCTTCTTTAAGTGTTGCGATAAGGGGAGCGTGATTATTGAGTATTTCAAAAGAACCATCAGAACCAGGCAGCTGAGCTAATGTAATTTCGCCTTTATAAATAAGTTTTTCCGGAGAAATAATTTCTATTATCATGATAATTACTTTTAATTTTGGGAAAGCATTTTCTTTCCTTTTTCAATGGCTTCTTCAATAGTACCAACTAAGTTGAAAGCAGATTCCGGATATTCATCAACTTCGCCTTTCAAAATCATTTGAAAGCCCTTAATTGTATCTTCTATACTTACAAAAACGCCTGGTATTCCTGTAAACTGCGTAGCTACGTGGAACGGTTGCGACAAGAAACGTGATATTTTACGTGCTCTCTGAACGGTTAGCTTGTCTTCGTCTGAAAGCTCGTCCATACCCAAAATAGCTATAATGTCTTGCAAATCTTTGTATCGTTGCAATATCATTTTTACTTGTTGAGCTGTGTCGTAGTGTTCTTGTCCGACAACATCAACAGATAATATTCTCGAATTTGATTCTAATGGGTCAACGGCAGGATAAATACCTTGCTCGGCGATTTTTCTGCTAAGAACTGTTGTTGCGTCTAAGTGAGCAAATGTAGTTGCAGGAGCAGGGTCAGTAAGGTCGTCGGCTGGTACGTATATAGCCTGTACCGATGTAATTGAACCTCTTTTTGTTGACGTAATACGTTCTTGCAATATACCCATTTCGGTTGCAAGTGTTGGCTGATAACCTACAGCCGATGGCAGACGTCCGAGCAATGCTGATACTTCGGAACCTGCTTGCGTAAAACGGAATATATTATCGATAAAGAACAGAATATCGTTACCTTTTCCTTTTTGGTCGCCGTCTCTAAAATATTCGGCTACTGTAAGTCCCGAAAGAGCAACTCTGGCTCTAGCTCCTGGGGGCTCATTCATCTGACCGAAAACCATAGTAAGCAATGATTTTTCCATTTCTTTTGGGTCAACTTTAGATAAATCCCAGCCACCGGCATCCATACTTTTTCTAAACTCTTCGCCATAGCTAACAAGTCCGGCTTCAATCATTTCTCTGAGCAAGTCGTTACCTTCACGAGTACGTTCGCCAACACCGGCAAATACGGAAAATCCATTGTATTGTTTTGCAATGTTATTTATAAGCTCTTGTATAAGTACGGTTTTTCCAACACCGGCACCTCCAAAAAGTCCGATTTTTCCACCTTTCGAGTAAGGTTCAATCAAGTCTATTACTTTAATTCCTGTGTATAGAACTTCTTTTGAGGTTGATAAATCTTCAAATTTTGGCGGGTCGTTGTGTATACTGTATTCTCTTTCTCTTGATACTGGCGGCAAACCGTCGATTGCGTCTCCTGTTACGTTAAATAGTCTTCCCTTTATTTCTTCGCCCACGGGCATAGAAATTTGGTTACCGGTAGCCGTAACTTCCATTCCACGGCTTAATCCGTCGGTACTATCCATCGCAATTGCGCGTATGGTGTTTTCTCCAATGTCTTGCTGACATTCTAAAACTATTTTTGTACCGCTTGGGTTTATTACTTCTAATGCGTCGTAAATGTTTGGTAATGCGATGTTTTCTTCGAAGGAGACATCAACTACAGGTCCTATTATCTGACTAATTGTTCCTTTTACAAGATTGCTCATTTTTAATATTTTATTAATTACGGAGCAAATGTAATAAGTTTTTATGTTTTACAATAAGTTTTTCCAGATTATTTTTTCGATTTTTGATAATATGGGAATCTGACAATTGATTAAAATTGTTATTTACTTTGTTTGAAGAACGACCTTTCAAATAAAATCAGATAAAATATTCCTATTGTAACGGCAGAATCGGCTATATTAAAAACGGGCTGAAAAAATCGGAATGGTTTTCCGCCTATCAAAGGCATCCAGTCGGGGAAAACCGTATCAATTATGGGGAAGTAAAGCATATCGACAACTTTGCCGTGAAGCAGTGAGCTGTAGCCGCCTTCGGGCGGAAACATGACAGCTGTTTGGTAGTAAGTGCTTTCCGAAAAAATAACGCCGTAAAACACCGAATCTATAATATTGCCAATGGCTCCGGCAAGTATTAAAGAGAAACTGAAAATAACACCAAATTTAACTTTCTTTTTGTTAAGATGCCAAATATACCATACTAACAGTGCAACGGCTACTATTCTTAAAATCGAGAGTGCTAATTTGCCGACATTTCCACCAAATTGCATTCCAAATGCCATGCCCGGGTTTTCGGTAAAATGCAATATAAACCAGTTACCAAATATCGGCAATTCTTGTCCTAACGTAAATGTAGTTTTAATCCAAATTTTTAAAATTTGGTCGGCAAGCAGAATTAGGACAACAATAATGGCAGATTTTTTAAGCACTTAAAGTTTTTATTTGTTCTGTTTTAGTTTTGCTTCAATGCTTAATGTGGCATGCGGAACACTGCGTAATCTTTCTTTTGAAATAAGTTTACCCGTTTCGCGACATATTCCGTACGTTTTGTTTTCAATACGAATAAGAGCATATTCCAAGTTTCTGATAAACTGCTCTTGTCGTTTAGCCAATCTGCTGTTTTCTTCTTTTGATAATACCTGATGTCCTTCTTCTAAATTTTTAAAAGTAGGCGATGTATCACTAATATCATTGCCGCTGCCGTTTGTAAACGCATCGGTTAGTAATTCCAAATCTTTTCTGGCTCTCTCTAATTTTTCTTCAATTATTTGTTTAAATTCAGCCAACTCTTCCGCCGAATACGAAGTCTTTTCTTTATTTTCCGGACTTTTCTTTTCTTCTTTTTTTAGCGGAGTTTCATTTTTTGGAGCATCCTTAGCTTTCTCTTTTTTCTCTTTCTTTTCTGTTGATTTTGCCATTTTGTCTGTATTTAATTAGTATGGTTAAATTTTGGGTGCGAATATACAAAATTTTATATTCTCACAACGCTAATTTTTATATCAATATCGTCGTAGATATTAACAAGTTCTCCATCAACCTGACTTTCAGGAGCTTGCACTAAGCTTTCAGCTAATGTTTCAGTACAAATATACGTAATATTATTGTCAATTACCGATTTTAGCTTTTCGTGTTCTTCAATTACCAAATTTATCTTATCAGTTACTTCAAAATCCTTGTCTTTTCTGATGTTTTGTATCCTATTGATAATTTCGCGAGCCATGCCTTCTTGCCATAAGCTATCGGTAATAGTAATATCTAGGGCAACCGTAATAGTATCCTGATTTGCAACAACCCAGCCCGGAATATCTTCGGTGGTAATTTCAACATCGTCTAAACCGATTTCAATATCGTTGTTATTTACGTTTATAACAATACTTTTTTCAGTTTCTATTTTTTGGATTTCGCTTTGTCCGAAGTTGGTAATAGTGTTGGCAATATCTTTCATAAGTTTGCCGTATTTAGGTCCTAACGTTTTAAAATTAGGTTTTATGTTTTTCACAACAATTTTTGACGATTCTTCCAAAAACTCAATTTCTTTAACGTTGACTTCGTTCAAAATAATATCTTCAACTTTTTGTATTTGTTGAATCAAGCGTTTATCAGCAGTTGGGATAATTATTTTTGACAATGGTTGACGAACCCTAATATTTGTTCGTTTGCGTAAGCTTAAAACCATGCTAGATATGGTTTGTGCAAGTTGCATACGTTCTTCAAGTTGCTTGTCAATAACCGACGTATCAGCTCTAGGGAAGTCGCACAAATGTACAGAGTCTACATTTTGTTTTTTGGTGATGTTATTTAAGTCTCTGAACAGCTGTTCGGTGAAAAACGGAGCAATTGGCGATGCCAGAATAGCAATAGTTTCTAAGCACTTATAAAGTGTTTGGTATGCTGATATTTTATCTTCGGTGTAATCGCCTTTCCAGAAACGGCGGCGGCACAATCTGACGTACCAATTGGACAGATATTCTATTGTAAAATCGTTTATAGCTCTGCCTGCTCTCGTGGGTTCGTAGTCGTTGAATGCTTGGTCTACTTCAATTATCAAGCTATTTAGTTCCGACAGTATCCAGCGGTCGATTTCGGGACGGTCTTTTACGGGTATTTCTTCGTCGCTGTAATCAAATCCGTCAATATTTGCATAAAGAGCAAAAAAGCTGTAAGTATTGTATAATGTTCCAAAAAACTTGCGTTGAACTTCTGCAATTCCTTCCAAATCGAATTTAAGGTTATCCCATGGTTGCGAATTGGTAATCATGTACCAGCGCAGCGCATCGGGACCGTATTTTTCAATTGTAGAAAACGGATCGACTGCATTGTTCAAGCGCTTCGACATTTTATTGCCGTGCTTATCTAAAACCAAGCCGTTTGATACAACATTTTTAAAGGCAACACTGTCGAAAACCATAGCTGCTATGGTGTGAAGCGTATAGAACCAGCCACGAGTTTGGTCAACGCCTTCGGCTATAAAATCGGCAGGAAAGTATTTATCTAATTCTAAATCTTTATTGAAAGGATAATGAAATTGTGCGTAAGGCATAGCACCCGAATCGAACCAAACGTCGATTAAGTCAGGCTCGCGTAACATTTTCTTTCCTGTTTCCGAAACCAAAACAATATCGTCAACGTAAGGACGGTGCAGGTCGAAAGAATTATAATTTTCGTCCGAGGTGTCTTCGGGATCAAAATCTTTAAGCGGATTGCTTGTCATGAAGCCTGCAGCTATTGATTTTTCAATTTCATTTTTTAGCTGAGCTACTGAGCCGATAAACAGTTCTTCGGTTTTATCTTCCGAAATCCATATTGGCAAAGGAGTCCCCCAATATCTCGAACGCGATAAGTTCCAATCGACCATATTTTCGAGCCAGTTTCCAAATCTACCTGTTCCTGTGCTTTCGGGCTTCCAATTTATGGTTTTGTTAAGCTCAATCATTCGGTCGCGCAGGGCAGTAGTTTTAATAAACCACGAATCTAAAGGATAGTAAAGTATAGGTTTGTCGGTACGCCAGCAATGCGGATAGCTGTGCTCGTACCTTTCGGTTTTAAAGGCTTTATTTTCCTTTTTCAGCTTAACAATTATGTCAATGTCAACGCTGTCTTTGTTTTCGGAACCTTCGGGTTCGTATTCGGGTTTGACGTATCTGCCTGCAAATTCGCCCATACATTCGACAAACTGTCCGTTTTTGTTAACCAATGTAAGCGAGCCTATATTGTTTTGTTTGGCAACTTTAAAGTCGTCGGCTCCAAAACTTGGTGCAATATGAACAATACCCGTACCGTCTTCGGTTGTAACAAAATCGCCTAAAAGAACTTTAAATGCGTCTCCATCTTCGGGTTGGGCGTAGGGTAAAAGCTGATTATAGCGAATGCCTTCCAAATCAGCACCTTTAACACGTCCTATCACTTGATACGGTATTTTTTTATCGCCTAATTTGTATTCGTCAAAATTCAGTTCTTCGTTTTCCTTTTGGAAAAACTGTCCGACAAGATTTTCGGCAAGTACAACTTTTATTGGAATTCCTGTGTATTGGTTGTAGGTTTTTATAAAAACGTAGTCTATATTTTTTCCCACAGCCAAAGCCGTATTCGAAGGTAGTGTCCAAGGTGTTGTAGTCCAAGCTAAGAAATAAGGTTCGATATCGTCAGAAAATAAAACTTCGTTTATCTTATCGTTGTCGGTTTTTTCTATTTTAAATTGGGCAACGACTGTGCTATCTTTAACATCTTTGTAACAGCCGGGTTGATTAAGCTCATGAGTGCTCAAGCCTGTACCGGCAGCTGGCGAGTAGGGCTGTATGGTATAACCTTTGTACAAAAGCCCTTTTTTGTACAATTCCGATAGCAAGTACCAGCAAGTTTCAATATATTTATTTTCAAACGTAATGTAAGGATCATCCAAATCGACCCAATAGCCGACAAGCTTTGTAAGCTCGTCCCATTTATCCTTATATTTCATCACTTCGCTACGGCAGGAATTGTTATATTCTTCAACCGAAATTTTTGTGCCAATATCTTCTTTGGTAATACCTAAGGTTTTTTCAACCGAAATCTCTACGGGCAATCCGTGTGTATCCCAGCCGGCTTTTCTTTCAACCAAATATCCTTTTAATGTTTTATATCTGCAAACAACGTCTTTAATTGCACGAGCCATAACGTGGTGTATGCCGGGCATACCGTTAGCCGAAGGCGGTCCTTCGTAAAAAATATAAGGCTCACATCCGCGTCTGTTTTTCAAACTCTCTTCAAAAATATTATTGTCTTCCCAGTAGCGTAATATGCTTTTACCAATTTCGCTTAAATCTAATTGCTTGTATTCCGAATACTTCTCTTGCATACTAAAAAATTTTTTGCAAAAGTAATGATTTTTGTAATAAAACTATAACATAATCGTTTTCAAATTATAATAATCTAAATATGACTAACCTATGAAAAAAGCATCTGTATTATTTTTCGCTTTTATGTTTATTGTTGTTAGCCCCAAAGTTTCGGGATTGTAGCCGATTTTGGCTTAAAAGGTTTCAGTCTTTTTTAATGTTCTTTTGTGTTATTTCGTTCCGTGTTGATTTTAAGGGTACTCAATGCTCTCGAACCGTTTATACGGTTCTCGGGTGATACAAAAGAACCAAAAAATCAAGGCTGACATTTCTTTTCTGAATTACGTTCTCATAAATCCTGAGCTCGTGCGGGTGATCTCCTCGCAGGCTCGGAGCTTCCCGCTCTCACTTGGGATTTATTTCGAACTCCATTCAGCAGAAATGTATGCCGTCCTTTTCAAAGCTAAATTTTTGGCTATTGTTCTTCCTTACCGTGACAAATTATTTAAACGAAAAGAGGGAAGTGTATCTATTGCCAAAATGTTCAACAAAGTCGCTAACTTACGCTTGCTTTGCATAAGCAAGCGTGATGATATTTCACTTAATTAAAATCCCTTTTTACGCAGAATATGTATAAAAGAAACGTTAAGAATTTCTGAATCCTTGTAAGAAATTTAGTTTCTTTTATACGGTTTTTATTGCCGTACGGCAATAAAAAATTCCTTGTAAAAAGTGTCCTTTCTTTTGTTTCGCTTTCTTTGGACAAGCAAAGAAAATGAAAGAAACAAAATTGAAACTACAAAAGTTTATTTTATTCAACAAAGCCTTGATTGAGCCACAAATGCTAAAAAATAGGTTTTGGAGAACTTTTTCTTTTTAAAAGTATTTTAAGTAAAATTTATTGTTAACATCTTCATTTTAACAAAAAGTTTTGCCAATAGAAAAAAAATATATACTTTTGCAAATCTCTACGGCGGGGTAGCTCAGTTGGTAAGAGCGTCGGATTCATAACCCGGAGGTCACGAGTTCAACTCTCGTCCCCGCTACCAATCAAATATCATAGCAGGCAATACGCTTGCTATATTTGTTTTGTAACTGATGGACAAAATTGTTTTTTCGCACGAGTATTTTATGCGTGAAGCCTTAAAGCTGGCTCAAATAGCTTTTGCCGAAGGCGAAATTCCCGTAGGAGCTGTTATTGTTGCTGACAATGTAATAATATCAAAGGCATATAACCAGACTGAATTACTTAACGATGTTACGGCTCACGCCGAGATGCTTGCTTATACAGCAGCCAGCAATTACTTAGGAAGTAAATATCTGTTAAACTGTACTTTGTACACTACCTTAGAGCCCTGTGTGATGTGTGCTGCAGCAGGTAGCAGAACGCAAATAAGCAGTATAGTTTTCGGAGCATACGACAATAAAAGAGGATTTTCTACTGTGAGCTCAAATATTTTTAATCCGAAAACAGAAATAATCGGTGGAGTGCTACACGACGAATGTAAGAGCCTATTAGACGAGTTTTTTAAAAGCAAACGCTAATTCTTTGGTACGTTTTTTGAAATTTGTAAGCCGAATACAACGAAAATTCAAGTCATGAAGAAGAAAATATTATTAAAGTCGGCGTTTTTGATTTCGGTTATTACATTTTGCATCAATCCAATGTTGTATTCGCAAAAGGTTCCTACAAGTGTTGATATTGGCGAAAAAATGTTTTACAGAGTTGCATTTAATTCAATGCTTACAGGAAACTTGAAAGCCGGCGAGGTTGTAGTTGAAGTTAAAAGATCGAATTTAAAATTCTCCGAAGACAAGGTTTATCATGCTGTTGTAAACGGAAGTACAAGTGGCTTAATAGAGTTGTTTTATAAGGTCAACGACAGATTTGAATCTCATATCTCGGAAGAAACCAACCTACCTTATCTTTTTATTAGAGATATCAGCGAAAACAAATATAAAAAGTATGAAAAAATCATTTTCGATAGGAAAAAACAAGTTGCATTGAGCGGTGATAAAGTTATATCCGTACCACACAATGTATTAGACTTGGTTACTATGTTTTTCTTTATACGAAATTCTTTTAGTTTCGACGATGTTTTAGGAAATGACATACAAGTTCCTTTGTTTTTTGATAATAAAGTGTCGGATATGACTATAAAATTTTTGGGTACACAAGATGTAAAAACTAAGTTCGGTAAGTTTAATTGCATAGTTGTAAAGCCTATGGTTTTGGTAGGCGATACTTTCGACGAAACTTATCCGATAACCGTGTACGTAACCAACGACAGCAGAAAAGTGCCTGTTCTTATTGAAAGCAAATTAAGGGTAGGGAAGATGAAAATAGAGTTGACTGGCTACAATAGAAGTTTAAACTGAATTGAAAATTAGCCTTTGGCTCTTGGCTTTTAGCTCTTAGCTGTTGACCGCACTCAGCTAATAGCCAAAGGCTAACGGCTAAAAGCTATCTAAACCCGTACCCCGCAACCCGTACCCCGCAACACTTTACAAAGTTTACTTTTCAGCTTGTTGAATCCAAGCGGCTACAGTAGTTTTAAGCGAAACTTCTTTATCAGCTCTTAGCTTATCCATATCCAAGCCTATAAATTGTTGAGCTTTAGCTTTTGTTGAAATATCAGGATAAGGTACTTCGCCGTTAAAGCCCTTGCTGACAAATAATTTAGCAAGTTTAATTCTCGCTTCTTGTGCAATAGCAATTCCGTTGCCTAAAATTCTTAGCATTTCAATAGGAGCGTGGAACGAAGCGCCGTGGCTTGCTGCAACGAAATCCCATCTCCATTGTGCTTTTCTGATATCTTGTAAAATAGGTTGCATTTCGTTTTCATTGGCTCCCAAATCCCATGCTTTTTTAGCTTCAACGTGAGCTCTAACCAACAGTATTTCCAATGCATTACGATTTTCTATGATTTTGTCCTGACGTTCGTAAACGTTTTCAAGCAAGGTGGCGGTTTCTTCTCTGTGGCATACTTGGCACGAGTTGGCAATGTTATTCAAAGGACTTTGAACATGGTGGTCGGAGAATTTTTGTCCGCCTTCACTTTTGTACGGCATATGGCAGTCGGCACAGGCTACGCCTCTTTGTCCGTGAATACCCATTTGGAAGGTTTCATATTCTGGGTGTTGAGCCTTAAGCATAGGAGCTTTGCTGACTCCATGAGTCCAGTCGGTAAAATTAATATCGTCGAAGTATTTTTCTATATCTTCACATGTAAAGCCGTTATCCCATGGGAAAACAACATAACTAACGCCTTCAACAATATCTTTACTAAAGTAGTATTCGACGTGGCATTGTGCACAAACCAGCGATCTCATTTCTTGGTGTGTGGCTTGCGAAATATCTTTCCCCATACGATCGAATGCTTCAACAAGAGCCGGACGTGTTATTATAAGATCCATAGTTTTTGCGTCGTGGCAATCGGCACAACCAACGCTATTAAGCACTTCTGCACCTTTGGTGTCCCATGTGCCACTGTAAAACTCGGCTGGAGAGGTTTGCGACATAAGTCTGGGCACATCAGGTCCTTTACAAGTCCAGCAAGTATTTGGCTGATTACTCGGAGTACCTTCAACTGGAGCCCCAACACGTAGGGTTTCGTGAATATCTATTATTGAGTAATAGTGTCCCCTACCTTGAGTATAATCTCTTGAAAAAGCGTAACCCGACCACAAAACGACCATACGCGGATTTACAGCCAACATATCTATAAGGGCTGCGCCGTTATATTTGCTTCTGAATGATGTGTCGGCGGTTCTCATGTATGATTCATATTGACGCGGAAAGTTTTTACCCCAAACTTCATTTCGGGATTCTGTTTGGTCAATATCAACCAAAGGTTTGTAAACATATTCTTTTTCGGCTTTACGGCTTACTATGCTTGTAGCAAGTAATCCTAATAGAAAGAAAACTACTGCTGATGCTATAAATATCAGCCAATACGATCTGGTTTTTTTAGTATTGTTTTCCATAATATATACTTATTTATTGTTTTTGCATGTTTTGTTTAAGCCATTCGGGCAATCTATCAGTTTTGTTATCGACTACTAATGCCGATGGGGTTGAGGATAAACCTTTTACTTTTCCGTGTGGCAAGCACTTGTGGCAATCCCAGCAGTTTCGGTCGGTGCGTTTTTCAAAGTAGTCGGAGTTTACAACAGCTTCCATGCTACTTTCTGTTAGGAAGTTGTCGTGGCATCTTAGACAATTTTGTTTAACAACTCGTTTTCCGGCATTCTTTATTCCAATAACTTGAGGCTCTAATCTTAGAGTAAACATTGTAGCATGACGTAAGCCGTCGCTGGCTTTAAAGTAGTACTTGCTAACAAAATTGTTGTGAGGTACGTGGCAGTCGTTGCAAACGGCAACTTCTCGGTGAGAGCTGTGTTGCCATGAGGCAAATTCGGAGTTCATTACGTGACAATTTATGCACGTTTCCGAATCGTTGCTAAGGTATGAAACTGCATTTGATTCGATAAACGAAAAAATACCTATCCCCAAAATACCCCCAACTAATACGCTTATCCATATCAGCAGTCTATTACGAGAAATTTTGTTATTGTGTTTCACACTTTTACTATTTTTCAAATTTAAACAATTGTGGTTTTATTGTAATCATTGACCAAATCCAGTTTTGGGCAACAGAAGCGTCTAAATCGTATTTGCCTTTAAGATGTCTTAGAGTTTTTGTAGCAAAAATTTGTGAGTAACCTACTTCAAATGTTACGTTTTCGGAAAACTTGTACGCAAGTATAAAATCCGTTTCAAAGCCTAAGTTTGATGGCATTGCAACATTAGGTTCATTTACGGTTACATCAATAACATCTTTATGCGACCAAAAGTAGTGCGAGTTAAGGCTTAGAGTGAGTTTGTTGTATTTGTACGAAATAGGCATAAACAAGTCTATAAGTCCGCCCTGACCGTGACCGCTTCCTGCGTAGAAGTAGTCCATAGTTCCGTTAAATGTATGTCCGGCTCCGTATAGTTTATCAAAACTCAAATCTTTGGTAGTTGTGTCGGTCATACTTTTTCCGCTCAGAATTTGGCATCCAATACCTACTTTAAAAGCAGGGGTAAAATTGTAATGAGTTTCGAGATGTGCAAACCAAGCCGATTTGTCAATATTATTAGCATTTTTACCTGTTTGGTAATAAGCAGCACCAACAACGCGTAGATTGTCTTTTTTGTATTCTATAAAAGGACCGAATGTTTGATTGAAAACGGTTTTTTGCTTTGCTTCGGGAGTTTTTGCGTAAGCACGACCGTCGTTATTGAAAACCAAGCTGATGTCGAAACCGCCTACTTTATAGTTTGCCCATAAAAACTGGAAAGTTTTATAGTCGTTTATAGCGTAGAAGTTTCCCGTGTCGGTAACTCTATCTTGGTTGTATGTAGCTCCTAAGTGCAGTGTAAAATCCGACGAAGGAGTATATTTAAACAAGAAAGCGTCGTGTGTTCTTGCTTGTTGACTCGAGTTATTGTATCCGTACAAGCGTTGATCGTTGTATCTCAGTGGTTGGCGACCTACTTTTAATGAAATAGCCGGAGTTAGAGAAATTTCACCCCACGCTTGATGTATCATTGTACCGTTTACATCAGCAGAGTTCGACATTCTTGTATCACCCCAAGTTTTTATATTTTGAAGAGAGATATATGTTTTTAATATATTGGAGTTGTAAGTGAGATTTACTCGGCTACGCTGTGAAATCGAGGCTCCGGGAGTAGTGTTTTCGTCAATTGGCGTGCGATAACCGTTTCTGTATTCAAACTTAGGTCTGAGTTCACTGTCTAAAATAAATACTTGTGCAAATGCTGTAGTTGCTGTTAACGTTAAGAATAAAATCAGTGTTAAAAATTTTTTCATTGCTTTTAAAATTAAGTTATGTGGATTTATTATGCAAAATTAACAATAAAATAACATAAACAACAAAAAAACTAAATTTATATTGAGTCTAAATAAATATGTTTTTTTAGTGCAGTCCTTTTACTACTGATTTTTTTGCTTCAAATTGTTTCAAGTAAAACGGCTCGGAGTAGGCGGTATCAGCAAATTGCTTAAGTCTATATTTTTCTTGAGCAATCAGTCCTATTGTTTCGGCATTGCAACTAATATCGTCAAAAAACACATAATTCGATTTGCTTACAATTTTGCTGAACTTATTGCAGCCATTGCCGGCAAATACAAGCGTTTTGTTGTTAATATTTTCGAAACTGTTTTCGTTTAGTATAAGTGGGTGAGGTTCCGTTTCAGTGATTAAATTTTGGTTATAAACGGCTGTATAAACTTCCATTCTTCCGGCGTCAATCATAGGAATAAGCTTATAATCTTCTATATTTCCAGTTTTTATAAATTGTTGTTTTGCCGAAAATGCTATTCCTTTAAGAGTACTAACGGTTATGAGCGGTATATCTAAAGCATAGCAAAATCCTTTGGCTGATGAAAATCCTATACGTAGTCCTGTGTACGAGCCTGGTCCTTCGCTAACGGCAACTGCATCTAAGTCGTTAAGCGAAATATTGCTTTCGTCAATTATTTTTTGAATGAACAACATCAAGTTTTTTGCATGTGTGTTGGGCAAATGGTCGTGTTTGCTTATTACAACTTCATTGTCGCGTATAATTGATGTTGAGCAAACGTTGGTAGCTGTTTCTATGCTTAAAATTATCGCCATTTTATATGCAGTTCCTTGCGTTAATTCTCATCTTTGTCTAAAGATTGCTTAACCTTAATTTTTTCGCCGTTTTTGAGCGTTGTGCTTAGTATTTTATAAGGTCCTGTTACAACTTCCTGATTTTCCGACAAACCTTCTACAATATGTATTTTTTCGCTATCCTGAATACCTGTTTTCACCTTCGTAATAGCAACGCTGTCGTTGTTTACAACAAAAACACATTCAATTGTTTCATTTTTTTGTTCATCTGTCAAGTTATTTATGCCAAAATCTTTTTTGGGTCGGGTTGTAACAGCTTGTATAGGTAACGTCAGAATTTGCGAAAGGTTTGAAGTCAGAATTGTAACATTAGCCGACATTCCGGGTCTGAGGGGAGCTGCAAAATTGGCGTGCTCGCTTTTAAGCTGTTTGTACGATTCGGGGATTAGCAATATTTTAACTTCAAAGTTGGTAATTTGGTCGGTGGAAGCTACCTGCGATTTTGCAGATATAGCTATTTTGTTGACAACGCCTTTTATTTCCGCATTCGGATATGCATCTATTTCAACTATGGCAGTATCGTTGAGCGAAACTCTGGCTATGTCAATTTCGCTGACTTCAACAATAACTTCCATATCGTCTAAGTTTGCTATGCGCAAAATTTCGGTTCCGGCGCTAAACTGCGATGCCCCTGCAACTCTTTCACCTTGCTGAACATTAAGTTTTGAAACGGTTCCGTCAACAGGCGAGTATATTGAGGTTTTGGTAAGATTTTCTTTGGCTTCATCGACTATGGCTTGCGAGCTCAAAACATTGTATTCCGAAGCTCTAACAGTTTCGTTTGCTGCATTGACTTCGGCTTTGGCAACCTGATAGTTTGCGTATGCAGTTTCGTATTCCGACAATGAAATAGCATCTTTATCAAAAAGTTCTTTTTGGCGCTTGTAGGCATTTTCGGCGTTTATAAACTGAGCTTTAGCCTGTTCCAAACGTGCGTTACTGTTAGCCAAATTAGCTTTAGATGTATTAAGTCCGGCAACGGTTCTCTCGTAATTGGAGCGATATATTTCGGGGTTTATTTTGGCAATCAACTGACCTTTTTGCAAATGGTCGCCTTCGTTGACGTACAACTCGATAATTTCTCCCGAAACATCAGGCGAAAGTTTAACTTCTACGGCAGGTTCAATTTTACCGGTGGCTGTTATGGTTTCGGTAATATTACCCTTAGTAACTTTGCAGGTTTCAACAGTAGTAGGAGCAGGCTTGCCGATATAACCTTTGCTTTTGGCTATTGCCAATGCAATAATCGCTACGGCAACTACCGATGATACTATTATTAATATTCTTCTCTTTTTATTTCTTTTCATCTTATAAAATTTTCAATGGTTTTCCCATAAAATATTGCAGAATAAGTGTTTTAAACACGTAATCGTACTTAGCTTTTATGAGTTCGGCTTCCGAATTTTGAAGGTTATTTTTTGAGATATTATAATCTGTGGTTTTTATCATTTTTAGATCAAAGCGTTCGCTTGCGTATTTGTATGCTTCCTGAGCGGATTTTTCGCTTAATACGGCTGCCTGATATTTATTCCACGCCGATTGTGCATCGAAGTGAGCTTGTTGTATTCTCTTTTGCAAGTTAAGTTTTTCGTTTTCCAACATATATTCGGCGTTCAGCTGATTGATTTTGGCTTTTTTTACCGAAGTCTGTGTGTTGAAACCGTTAAAAATAGGAATAGCCAAGGATATCCTTACAGATTTATTGATATTGTCTTGTATTTGCTGACCAAAAGGAATCGTTTTGTAATTACCCTCGGGTACGAGTGTAAATACGGGGTTTATAGTAGTAGGTGATGTGTAGAAGTAACCTATTTGCCTTTCCATCAAATTGTTGGGAGTTGTATTTTCCATTGCCGCACCCGAATATCCCGAACCTATTGAACCTTCGATGCTCAATGTTGGTAGCAGCATGCCGTAGGCTTGCTTGTATTGCATTTTGCTACTTTGCACTCTAAGTTCCGAAGCTTTTATTTCGGGTTTGTTTTGAACAGCGTACAAGTAGATGCTTTCAGCATTGAGCAAGTTTTCCGAAGATAATTTATTTAAGTCAATTTGTGGAACTTCAACTCTAAAGTTGGTGTCGTAAGGCATGTTTAACAATTGCATTAAGGACAGATACGCAAGGTCTAAAGAGTTTTTTGCATCAACTATTTGAGAGTTTTCTTTAGCCAATTGCGACTCAATGTCGTACAATTCGCCTTTGGTAGCCGAGCCGGCATCTACAAGCGTTTTTATTCGTTGTGTTTGTAGTAAAGTGCTTTCGTTCGATGTAGTAAGAATGTTTAAATTTTCGGTAGCAAATAAAATTTGCAGATAAGCCGAAGCTACTAAAACCGATATTTCTTCTTCGGCTTTTTGCAAGTCGTATTTTTGTGCGTTGAGTTCAATTTTCGATTGCTTATATCTGTTTGCACGGTTTAGTCCGTTGAAAATAACCAATGATGAACTCAAATAAAAGTTATCGGTCTGTACTCTGTTTGTAGCAAAGCTGTTGGTGTAGCGGTCTACGGTTTGTCCCCAATTGTAACCGTGAAATGCACCTGCATTTACAGTAGGTAAAAAATTCAGTTTGCTTGAAGTGATGTCGTATTCGGAGTTTCTGATTTGCAATAATTGTTGCTTAAGCTGAATATTGTTGTCTATAGCGTAATCTATGCATTGTTCCAAACTGAATACCTGTTGCGAAAATATTTTGTTATGGCTCAACAGCAAAACAAGCAGCAAAAACAAAGCAGCTAAGTGTGCGGTTTTAACTTTCATTATTTATATTTTTTTGTAAAAACTGTCATAAAACAGACCTTACAAAAGTAAAAGATTTTTGTAAAAATCCATATAATAAAAAAAGTTAATTGTGGCGATGATTAAAATTAGCTATTGGCTTTTAGCCGTTGGCTGTTGGTTTTTAGTCTTTAGCCTTTGGCTCTTGGCTTTTGGCAGAATAAAATTAGAAGTTAGAAGTCAGAAGGTAGAAGTGGGAATTCACTGTTATTAAACTCCATTTCTAATTTCTGACTTCTAATTTCTAAAACCCCGTAACTCGCACCCCGTAACTCGAACGATTAACATTATGTGAGTTGCTTATCTAAACCCAATTTTTTCGACTTCATTGCTTGTATTTGTTCTAAATATATCTGATGATTTCTCTTTTTGCATAATTTTCTAAACAAATAAATCAAAGTTGATAAAAAACCAATGTCAATAAAGGTGCTGAAACAATAAAAAATTATAGGAAATTCATCGTCAATTGTAAAACCTAAACTGATGAACATTGAAGCTATAATTAACGAAGCATATATTACCAATAAAGTTCCAATATTTCTTTTTTTTCCTACTTCACGTACCAGTAACCCGGAAATTAGAAATAATATTGGAAGAGCAAGAGTTATGATAATTGATAAAAACATAAATTTGCTACCAAAGGATAATTCTGCTATAGCGTCTAGTGGAACCAACATAAAGAACAACAAAGCTGCTACATTTAGTAAAACAATTTTTTGTTGATAAAATTCTTGAATATATACCTTCATTAAATGTAATACACAACCAAGTGAAATATTCCATAGAGCAAAAACAAGCTTTTCGGGTATTTTAATAAGCAAATTTACATCGGCTTTTGTTAGTTCAAAATTAATGCTGATGAGAGATAATATAATTGCAAAGTAACATAGCACGGTAATTAAGCGTGCTTTGTCATATATCTTAAGTTTTTCTACCATGATAATTAGTTTTAGAAATTTTACCTACTCTATTTAACGGTTTTCGGCTTTTCCGTTTTTAATTATTTTATCTATACTTTATATTATATTTTTTGTTGAAAATATTGAACAAGAGTCTTCTTTACCAGTTGTTCTTAAATACTCGTAATGTTTAGGAAGCCATTGAGGTGTTTCCTTAAGTACGATTATTTTATTTCTATCTTCTTGTTCTTTCATTCGTTCAATTATTGTTGTGTCATAAGCCATATCTGCAATTTAGCTTTCGATCCCATATTATCGATATTAAAACATCGAAATGTTTTAACGCAAAGGTAATCTATTTCTTTATTTATGCAAATATATTTCATTCTATTTCGATTTATTTTTTATGATTAAAACAGTAAAATTATTCAATCACCATGTATAACCCTAAAACACTGTGTTTCATAAAATAATTACTTGGTTTGAATAGATTTTTTTGTAGAGTATGCCAAAAGATTTTCCGAATTATGATATGCGTATCATTTTCGTAGTTTGGCATAGCTTGTGCTAGTTTGGCTATTTTCTCAAGAGCGAGAAAATAGCCCTTTTTTATTAGTTTAAAACATATCTTGCTGTAATTCTGCTTTTTCTTATTGCATGAGACATTTCTCTAAAATTCATACTCAAAATTGTTAAATAAACAATGTCAACACTGGTACCCACAATGTAAAACCATAAAGGGACTTGACCTTTAAGCGCAAAGTATAAACTTAGGAGTATCGATACCATAATTAATAGGGCATAGGTTATTATTAAAGTTCCAATAGTTCGTTTTTTCCCTACTTCAAGTACCTGTATTCCGGAAATTAGAAACAATATTGGAATAACAAGAGTTAACAGAATTGATATAATCATTAATCCGTCATTAGAGTGAATTTCTGCTATAATGTTTAGTGGCACTAGCATTAAATATATCAAAGCTGATACATTTAGTAAAGTAAGTTTTTTATGATAATATTTTTGAATATATTGTTTCAGCAATAGAAATATACCAGCTAATGCAAAATTCCACAGACTAAAAACAATCCATTCGGGTATTTCCATAATCCAATTTTTACCGGCTCTTATATGTTCAACTTCAAAACTGATGAGAGATAATACAATTGCTATGTAACTCAGCCAAGTCATTAAAGACGCCTTATAATAAATTTTTGAACTTTCTTCCATAATATTTAATTAATTTAAAATTTTCATCTACATTTATTTACTGGTTTTTGGCTTTTACATTTTTAATTATTTATACATCTATATATTTATATATTTATGTCAAATTTTTTTGTTTTTTTACTGAACACCTTGAGCATACGACTTATTTGCTATCCACTCCATAATATTCGAAGTACTATAGGAAGCCATTGAATTGTTTCCTTTTGTACGGTTATTTTTTTACTATCTTCTTGTTCTTTCATGTTTTTAAATATTTTAATCTAATCCTTTACAATTAATATGTCATTCTGTTTTATATGTTCAACTATTATGATTTAACAAACAACATTTATCATCTTAATCACGTTTTCAGCATCCCAATATATTTATCTTGATATTGAAAGTGAGGGATTGCAAAAGTAAAATGTTTTTGCTACAAGTGTAAACTTATGCAATTTTTTAATTAAGTTTCTGTTAAAAAACGATTAATTGCAATTTTATCAGTAAAAATTAAGAGTTTGTTTTTTTACTCCACTATTGTTACCTGTTCATTATCAACAGCTTATTAAAATCCTGTTTCATTTTTGCAGCTTTGTCCCAAAACGAGACATGTGCAATTGTTCCAATAGTTATTTAGTAGAACTCAGAGTTAATCGTATACTCCGACTTTCGCAGCTTTGTCCCAAAACGAGACATTTGTAATTGTTTTAATAGTAGTTATAGAGTAGTACTCAAAGTTAATCGTATGCTCCGGCTTCAGCAACTCTGTCCCAAAACGAGATGTTTTTTTGTTTTATACATTCAGCAACTAATTAAGATACTTTGTGCCTAATTATACATTGCTGTTAGCTGTTAGCTATTGGCATTTATTAATTATCAATTAATAACTATTGCTATTTGTACTCCGAAGTTCGGGGGGTAAATTGAAAATTGGGCGCACCACACAGCATGTAACTCGCAACTTGTTATCCAAAGTGACACAGATCTCAATTGCACATCCATTTTCGGCACTTCGAAACGCCTTCGGCACTCAGTGACCGAAAATGTTGTACTCGAAACTCGAAATTCGTAACTTATTTTGCCATTAGCCGTTAGCTTTAAGCCGTTGGCTGGTTAAGTTAGAAATTAGAAATTATAATTATCAAATTTTAACTCAAAACTCGGAACTCGTTACTCGTTACTCGTAACTTATTTAGCCTTAGCCTTTAGTTTTTAGTCCTATAACTTCAGGACTGTACTTAGCCAATAGCTAAGAGCCAAAAGCCAAAAGCCGATCCGCATCACGCAACTCGCTACACGTATCGCAGGTAAGTAACTAATTTAAATTACTAGTACTAAGTACCTTTCGATTATTTCTCCTTTCTCTTATTATACGAGATAATTTTCTAAATCTTATACTCAAGAATGTTAAAAAACTTATGTCAACAATGGTGCCGACAATGTAAAACCATAAAGGAAAATTATCTTTAACCGTAAAGTATAAACTTAAGATTATTGATGCCATAAGTACTAAAGCGTATGCTATAATTAAAGCTCCAGTTATTAGTCTTTTTCCTACATCAAGCACTTGTATTCCTGAAATTAGAAATAATATTGGAAGAATAAGTGTCAATATAAATGATAAAATCATTAATTTTTCGATAGAGAATAATTCCACTATAATGTTTATCAGTCCCATTATAAGATATAACAAGGCTGAAACAGATAGTAAAGTAATATTTTCTTTATGAAAATCTTGAATATATTCCTTTAGTAACTGAAATATGCCAGCTAATGTAAAATTCCATAATGTAAAAATTAGCCATTCAGGTATTTCAAAAAGCAAATTTATATTGGCTCTTGTTAGTTCAAGTTCAAAACTTGTAAGAGATATTACAATTGCAATGCAACTTAACCAGGTCATTAAACATGCCTTACCACAACTTTTATATTTTTCTTCCATAAAAATAAATTATAAATTTTTACCTATTTTGTTTAACGTTTTTCGGCTTTTCCGTTCTAATTATATTTATACTTTTTATTATTTTGCTTGAAGATATTGGGCAAACATCATCTTCTCTATCTGCTCTTAAATAATCGTAATACTTAGGAATGTTTAGTAGTGTTTCCTTTTGTACAGTTATTATATTTCTATCTTCTTGTTCTTTCATTCACTTACAATATTTTAGTCTAATCCTTGACAATAAATCATTCTATTTTATAAGTTCAATTATTGTGATTTCATAAACAGTATTTTTCCATATTGTTTTCGATACGGCAATATCGATATAAAAATATCGAAAATAATTCATTGCAAAATTATTATATTTATTTAACTGTGCAAATTTTTTTCAAATTTTTCAATCACAATTTTTTATCTGCTATAAGTAAAAATATATACTGTTATATAATACGCTAAATTACAACGCTTTACTGAGAGGTTTTTAGGTGAGAATCGATTTATTTTGCAAATAAATTTTTTAAGCAATTATATTTTTTCTAGCTGATTTGAATTAATTGATAACATTTTGTCAATCAGTTACTGATTTCGTAAATATTTATCTTAAAATAGTGGTATGTAGAAACACAAAACTTTGTTTATTAGTTAACTGTATTAGTAATTTTTTGAGTGATGGTGGGTTAGTTTTGAGTTCAGAGTCAGGAGTTAGGAGTTAGGAGTTGGGAGAGTTCAGAGTTAAGAATCCCGAGTTAGGAGTTAATTCCGAATTTTCTGAACAACACCTAATACTCTATACACGCACCTCGAAACTCGCAACATTATCCTTATTAGTTTTAAATATTTATTGTTGTATTTCTGCTTTTCTTTTATTGTAAGGCATTTTACTAAACTTTCTACCCAAAATGAATAAAAGACCAATGTCAATAATGGTACCAATAAAATAAAACCATAAAGGGAATTCATTTTCATTTTCGGAGATAAAGCGTGAACAGATTAACATTGCTACAATCATTAATGAAGCATATATTATCAATGAAGTTCCTATTTTTCGTTCTTTTTTTATTCTATTTACCTGTACTCCGGAAATTAGGAGTAATACTGGAAAAGCAAGAATTAAGATAACTGATAAAATCATTAATCCATCATTGGCGTATAATTTAACTATAGCGTCTAGCGGGACTACTATAAAATATATCAAGGCTACCACAGCTAGTGTAGTAATTGTTTTTTTATAAAATTTCTTAGTATAGTCTTTTAGTACGAGCAATATAGCAGCAAATAATAAATTCCATAGATCGTTAACAATACGTTCAAGTATTATTGTATTCCAACTTAAATAATTTTTTCCAACTTCAATTGTTAAACTGATGAAAGTACATATAATTGCAGCGTAACATAGCCAAGTTATTAATCGTGCCTTACCATAAATTTCACATTTTTTTTCCATAATAATTAATATAAAAATTTCATCTATTCTATTTATCGGTTTTCATTTTTTCTGTTCCAATTATAAATATTAATACTATTTATTGTTTTGGTTGAAGATATTGAGCAAGCATCGTCTTTTGTGGTCGCTATAAAATATTCGTAATGTGTAAGAAACCGTTGAAGAGTTCCCTTTGGTACGTTTATTATATTATTATCTTCTTGTTCATTTATGCTTTTACAATATTTTATTCTAAACTCTCACAATTAATATGCCATTATATTTTATGAGTTCAACTATAATGATTTCATATACCACATTTATCATCTCATTCCCCTATTCAGTATCGCAATATCTATATCGTAATATCGAAAGTAGGGGATTGCAAAAGTAAAATGTTTTTGTTACAAATATGAACTTGTGTGAATTTTTTATTAAGTTTCTATTAAAAAACGATAAATGGCAATTTTATCAATATTAATTACGACTTAGTTTTTTAACCCTGATGTTGTTAGTCGCTTATTATCAGCAGTTTGCTGAACTTTTCTTCATCTTCAAGAACTTTGTCCCAAAAAGAGAAATTGCAATTTTCCCAATAGTTATATGTGCAAATCCCTGAGATAATCGCTTACTCGACTCTCTGCAACTTTGTCCCATAATGAGACAATAAAAATTGTTTTATTAGCAACCACGTTCCGAAACTTCGTGCTTATATGTTCCTCGAAGTTTCGGAGTTAATTGACAATTGCTTATGCCTTTTGCTCTTGACTGTTAACCGTTGGCTTTTGGCTTTTGGTGATGGTTTGTCCCGAGAATTAGTGAGTGGTAAGTGGTGAGTGTGTGGTTAGATATGAGTCAGGAGTTTTGAGTTAGGAGATAATCCCGAGTTTTCGATAAAATACTCGAAACTCGATACTCGTAACTCAGAACTAACCCCGTAACCCGCATCACGCAACCCACTACATACTTATTGTTGTATTTCTGATTTTCTTTTATTGTAAGCCATTTTTCTAAACTTTCTACTCAAAATGAGTAAAAAACTTATGTCAACAACGGTACTAACTGAATAAAACCATATAGGAAAGTTGTTTATGAGTATAAAGTATGTGCTGACGAATATTGATATTATAATTAACACAGCATATATTATCAATAAAGCTCCAATTTTACGTTCTTCTTCTATTTTATTTATCTGTATCCCTGAAATTAGTACAAATACAGGATAAACAAGAAGTAAGATAATTACTAAAACCATTACTCCGTCATTAAGCGACGATTCGCCTATAGCATTTAGGGGTCCCAGTACAAAAAAAATAACAGCTACTATAGTTAGTGAAGTAATTGATTTTTGATAAGATATTTGAATATAATCTTTCAGCAAAAGCAATACGCTAGCGAATGAAAAACTCCATAGGATAAAAACTGTCCATTCAGGCAATTTGGTATTCCAAATTATGCCGGCTTTACTATGTTCAAGCCTTAAACTGATAAGGGATAATATAACTGTAACGTAACATAGCCAGGTAATTAAACGTGTGTTATCGTAAATTTTAGTTTTTTCTACCATAATAATAGTTTTAAAATTTCACCTAATCCATTCAACGTTTTTGGCTTTTCGTTCTTACATGCGTTAACCATATTTTAGTCCCAACTCTTATATTACAATATCGATACCACAATATTGATTAATTGTAATTTTATTGCAAACATAATACTATTCTTTAATTGTGCAAACTTTTCTTAATCTTTTTTAATCACATTTTTTTATTTGTAATAATGTAAAAGTATCAACTGTTCTGTATGGTGCTAAAACACAGCGTTTTAACAAACAATTGCTTGATGTAAATAGATTTGTTTTGTAAGTTGCTGTTGTCTGCTAAATATCTTTAATCGTATAGTTTCTATTAGCTATTGGCTGTTAGCCCTTTGCTCTTGGCTTTTGGTGGTGGCTTGTCCCGAGAATTCGGGAGTGGTGGAGTGGTGAGTGGTGAGTGGTGGAGTGGTGAGTGGTGAGTGGTGAGTGATGAGTGGTGAGTGATGAGTGATGAGTGGTGAGTGGTGAGTGGTAATTATCAATTATCAATGAACAATTTGTAATTAGTAATTGTTCTCCGAAATTTCTTGGCTAATTGCCCCGCACCCCGCACTCCGTTACCCGCGCCAATCACTGACCACAATTCACCAAACACCATTCACTTAACTAGATTTAAATTTTTTGAAACAATTAGGATTTTAATAAGGAATAGCTACTTATGCAGAAATATTTCAAACTCCTGATTTCCAGCGTATTTATCAAGACTAATGTGATATATTGAATAGTCGTCTTCTCTTATTTGTAATCTGTAATAATATCGTTCTTCAGGTTGAAACAAAAAGTGGAAATAGCCGTTTTCATCGGTCTTAGTTTTATCAATAGGATTATATATGACGTCCATTAATACACATCCCTCAAGATGAACAGTAGCATCTTTTATAGGATACAATGAATCTCTGTCGTAAACAAAGCCCTGAATGTATATATTTTTGGGTAAGATTTTAGGGTCTTCTCTTATAAGTCCTCTACATGAAGTTAGACTAGCTATAGCTGCTATTAATAAAAATAATGTTACTACCTTTTTCATATGCTTAAGTTTTTATATTGTTCATTGTTATTAGCCCCCGAAGTCTCGGGGCTTTTGGCTGTTTGCGATGGCTTGTCCCGAGAATTCGGGAGTGATGAGTTGGTTAGTCCTGAGTTAGGAGTTTCTATTTCAAAAACTCAGAACTCGGAACTCGGAAC
>JAQVEX010000038.1 GCA_028697555.1 Lentimicrobiaceae bacterium
TGTGGTGGTTTTAAACCTAACAGGTTTCAAAAACCTGTTAGGTTTTTTACAAACGATATTAATCCCCATTTTCGGCATTTCGGGCTTCGGCTGCGCTCAGCCACCGCAATGACCGAAAATGTTGAAATGCCGAAGTGCTTACGCTCGACTTGCAAAATCGAGCGGGATAAAATTTTACTCATTTAAAAGTCTTTTTACGCAGAATATGTATAAAAGAAACGTTAAAAATTTCTGAATCCTTGTAAGAAATTTAGTTTCTTTTATACGGTTTTTATTGCCACAAGGCAATAAAAAATTCCTTGTAAAAAGTGTCTTTTCTTTTGTTTCGTTTTCTTTGGACAAGCAAAGAAAATGAAAGAAACAAAATTGAAACCGTAAAAGTTTATTAATAGCAAAAAAGCTAACGGCTAATGGCTTATGGCTAACAGCTATTAAACAAGCCGCAGAACGATGTTCTTTTTCAAGGTTTTATCAGACCGCAACAACAAATTCGTTAAAAATTCTTCGCACGGCTGTTTGGTATTCGTCTATGTTTTGTGTGCGTTTTATTAAATTAAATGCACCGTTGCCATCGCCGAACGAGGAACACAAGTATTTCCACAATTCCTTTAAAATATTAACCACAACTCCGTCGTTGTTTATTTGTTTTAAATAATCGTAAAGCAAATCGTCTATAAAACTTTTTAATGTTTCGGTAGGATTAGTAAAGTTGATGTTATTAATTTGCATAGCCAAAAAAGGATTGCTGAGCAAGCCCCTGCCTATCATATAAGTATCAACCGAAGGAGTTAGGTTTTGTATCTTTTGAATATCCGAAACATTTAAAATATTGCCGTTATAGACTAAATTCTCCTTGTACAAATCGGCAACCTGTTTAAAAACCGACAAATCAACATCTCCTTTGTACATTTGGTTGCCTGTTCGTGGATGTACAATCAATTCGGATAAGCTATACTTGTTGAATATTGGCAAAAGTTCAAAAATGTCGTTTTTGTCGGTATAACCAATACGACATTTTATAGAAAACTTAATATTTATATCGGCAAAAACCTCATTCAGTATATTATCAACGTCCAAAGGTTTGGCAAGCAATCCGGAACCCCTGCCACGCTTTGCAACACGGGGAAACGGACATCCTAAGTTCCAATTTAATTCGTCGTAGCCTAAATTGTTGCAAAATTGAGCAAACTGCAATATTTCTGTAGAACTTTTGCTATTAATTTGAGGAATTACTTTTGTGTTTCCAAAATTGGTACTCGATAATTCAAAAAGTTGCCTTTTGCTAAAAGTTTTATAATTGGCAACTCCCGTAAAAAACGGTGTAAACATTCTGTCGACACCCGAAAAGTGCTTAGCCCAATTTTTGCGATATATATGACCTGTAATTCCCTGAAAAGGAGCAAAGTACAATTTGTAATTATGCAAGTTTTCCACAATAATATTTAAACCGATTTGAAAAATTCAGTCCCGTTGGTTCTAATAAAACCCATTCTTTTCAGGTATCTGTGATGTTTTTTGCTAGGCTCTTTCATTAAATAGCCCCTTATACCTTTGTTGCTTAATGCCTTAGTAATTTCGGGGTAAACAAATTCGCCGTTTTTAAAATCGCGGTACTCATGGGTAACATAATCTACAACAATCTCAACATTTGAAATTTCATCTATGCGATAACAAAAAATGCCCACTATATTGGCGTTTCGCAACACAATATACTTTTGGAGATTGCCTATAGAATCGAAGTTGCAGTTTGGATGAAACTTTAAAATGTCTTTTTTATAGAAATTAATAAAGCTATTGAAGTATAAATCACTTTCGCTAACTTTTATAATACTGATTTTTATTTTTTTAGAATAAATTTCGTACAGATAATAAATATCTATAATAGTTATAAAAACATTAACAGCAAAGACGGGCACCGACTTAATCAGATAACCGTAAATAAAAAAGACTATAGCACCGAATAAATTTATCCATCTTAGTCTGATAATAGATTTAGTTGCTAACGAAATAGCAATCAGAATTGAGGCAACATAGCCAATCCATTCGAGAATTGTTGGGTTCATTTTTGTTTAAGTATTAATTTGCACAAAGATAATAAAATCACGATTAAGAGCTGAGCAAAAGCAAGTGTTTTTCAATAATATAATGTTAATAAAAACCTGTTTTTTCTTACTGAAAAAAGGCAAAAATCGAACAAAAATGCTTACCTTTGCACAATATTATAAATTAAATCAGATTACAGAAAATGAGTGAGTTGGATATCATTAATAATCAAAACAACAACAATAATAATAACGGCAATTACAATGCCGAAAACATACAAGTATTAGAAGGATTGGAGGCGGTACGCAAGCGTCCGGCTATGTACATAGGCGATGTTAGCTCTCGAGGTTTACACCATTTAGTTTACGAAGTTGTAGACAACTCTATAGACGAGGCTTTGGCAGGATTTTGCGATTTTATAGATGTAAAAATTCATCCCGATAACTCTATTGAGGTTTCCGATAATGGTCGTGGAATACCTACAGACCTACACGAAAAAGAGAAACGCTCGGCTCTCGAAGTGGTTATGACTGTTTTGCACGCCGGCGGTAAATTCGACAAAGGCTCTTATAAAGTGTCAGGTGGCTTGCACGGTGTGGGAGTCAGCTGCGTTAACGCTCTTTCGGAAAATTTAAAGGCTACAGTTTACCGAAATGGGAAAATTTATCAGCAAGAGTATAGCAAAGGTAAACCTTTGTACGCTGTTAAGGAAATTGGCACAACCGACAGAACGGGAACAGTTATATCTTTCTTGCCCGACTCCTCAATTTTTACACTAACCGAATACGATTATCAAACATTGGCTTCGCGTTTGAGAGAACTTGCATTTTTGAACAAAGGAATAACCTTGCAGCTTACCGACTTGCGCGAAAAAGATGAAAACGGAGAATATATTTTTGATAAGTTCTATTCCGAAAAAGGTCTTGTCGACTTTATTTCATACTTAGATAGCAACAGAGAAATAATAATTCCCGAACCTATATACATGGAAGGGGAAAAGAACAACATTCCTGTTGAAATAGTAATGCAATACAACACGTCTTTTTCGGAAAATGTGCATTCGTACGTAAATAATATCAACACTCAGGAAGGCGGAACACACTTATCGGGTTTCCGTAGAGGTCTCACACGTACGCTTAAATCGTATGCCGATAAGTCGGGATTGTTGGATAAAATTAAGATAGATATTTCGGGAGATGATTTCAGAGAAGGCTTAACAGCTATTATTTCCTGCAAGGTCATGGAACCGCAATTTGAAGGTCAGACAAAAACAAAACTCGGCAATAGCGAAGTTATGGGTGCAGTCGACCAGCAAGTGTCGGAAATGCTTACACATTACCTTGAAGAAAATCCCCGACAGGCTAAACTTATAGTCGATAAAGTTATATTGGCAGCCACAGCTCGTCATGCAGCTCGTAAGGCACGCGAACTAGTACAACGTAAAAATGTACTTTCGGGTAGCGGATTACCCGGAAAACTTAGCGATTGCTCCGAAAAAGACCCTGCACTTTGCGAATTGTTTTTGGTGGAAGGGGATTCTGCAGGTGGTACTGCTAAGCAAGGCAGAGACCGTCGCTATCAGGCTATTTTACCACTCAGAGGTAAAATTCTTAACGTTGAAAAAGCAATGCAGCATAAAATATTCGATAGCGAAGAAATTAAAAATATATACACCGCATTAGGCGTTACCATTGGGACAGAAGAAGACAGCAAGGCTCTTAACTTAGAAAAACTTCGTTATCACAAGGTTGTTATTATGACCGATGCCGACGTTGACGGTAGCCACATTGCTACGCTTATCCTTACTTTCTTTTTCAGGTATATGCGTGAACTTATCGACAACGGTTATGTTTACATTGCAACTCCGCCGCTTTATTTGGTTAAAAAGGACGGAAAGGAAAGATATTGTTGGACAGAAGAAGAGCGAAGACAAATTGTTGAAGAATTTTCAACAGATGGTAGCGAAAGAGGAATTCATATTCAACGCTACAAAGGTCTTGGAGAGATGAACGACACGCAATTGTGGGATACTACAATGAATCCCGAACATCGAACTTTGCGACAGATAACTATAGAAAACGCTTCGGAAGCAGATAGAATTTTCAGCATGCTAATGGGTGACGAAGTTGCTCCTCGCCGTGAGTTTATTGAAAAGAATGCAAGATACGCTAATATAGATGCGTAGTTGAGTTTTGATGATTTTTTAAGTTGTGGGGCTGTCTTGAAAACAAGACAACCCCTTTTTTTATCTTGCAAAAAAATATGTTTAATGGTTCGGTGCTCTGCACCTGACTCAAGTTTATTGTTACATAGTTACAAATGGTACGCCGTTCTACGGCTTTGGTTAAATGCCTTCAGTCCTGAATACAGAGTAACGCAACTAGTAACACCTAATTATTCATTGTTCATTGATAATTGCTCATTGCTCATTGCTCATTGCCAAGAGCCAAAAGCTAACGGCTAAAAGCTAATTTAAGAACAAAAAGGTGCGTAGCACCGAACCTCTTAATTCTTATTCTTTTACGTAATTAATAGTTATCCAATTAGAAAATATTGTATCATTTGTATTTGTAATGTACAAGGCTTGTAACTGATAAGCTCCAAAATCTTCATTGCTTTTTTTTAATTTGCTGTAATCAGGAATTCCTTCTATTTTCTCAGTCAACGACCTAAAACTAAGCAAGTTACTAATTTTTAATGTTTTGTTTTTGAATAATATACGTTTTTGAGGCATCGCAGGTTTTCCATCTAAATATCCACGTTCATAAAGTTTATTACGTGCCGGATTTTTAATTTTATAACATCCGTTGAAGGTAAGTCTTTTGTGGATACAATCATATTTCTGTTTATTATTAATGGACGAAATTTCTCGTTTTTAAATTCTATATAGATAACTATTTCACCTTCAGAATAATAACAAGTATCAGTTTCACTCGACAACTGAATAGTTAAACCTTTATTTAATACCTTTTTACTATCTTCTTGATGACTAAATATATTAGTCAACGTAAAAAGCAATACTATCGTGATAATAAACTTCGTATCCATTGTGAAAATGTGTAGTTAGGTATAGTTTCAGGAGTTATTCCTGCAACATGCGAATTATGTATATGTTTTTCTGCAACAGTATATTTTTGTAATCTGAGTTGTTTTCGTAAGATTTACTCAACTCTAAATTATATGCACGACTTTCAAGAAAAGCAAAAACTTTATAAAAATAAAAGTGCTATTTTTTATTTCAAAACCTCAGCAAGTTTTTCTAGCAGTTTTTCTCCTCTCAGGTTAGACTCAATAATAATTCCGTCTTTGTCAATCAAGAAGTTTGAGGGAATGCTCATAACTCCGTACTGTTTTGCTATTTCGCTCCAACCTGTAAGGTCGCTGACGTTGTGCCAAGTTAGTTTGTCTTTTTCAACAGCGTCAATCCAGTCTTGTCTGTTATCATCTAAAGATACACCCAAAACGGTAAAGTTTTTGTTTTTGTACATGTTGTACGCTTTTACCACATTGGGATTTTCGGCACGACAAGGACCACACCACGAAGCCCAAAAATCTATAAGCACATACTGACCTTTTAAGCTGCTTAAACCAACTTCTTTACCTTCGGCGTCGGGCAATGTAAAGTCGGGAGCTTGATTGCCGGGTTGCACACTGCTTAGTATTTCAACTTGACGTTTGATATAATCATAATATGCTGTTCCCGATAAACTTTCGTCTAAAATTGTTATAATATCGGCAAGTTCGGAATAGTCGTAATAATAAATTCTCGATTGTACTAAATACGTACTTATTACGCTTTTGGGGTTTTCTTCTATAAATTTATTAGTATAGGCAAGTATTTCATTGCTAACTGAGTCGTATTGGTTTTCTATTTGCTTAATAATTTCTTCATCGGCATTGCTCTTTTTAGCTTCAACATATTTGTCGTATACTTCGCTTAATTTGGTTTCGTAAACGCTTTGTCCATCTAAGTAGCTTACATACAAATCGTGAGTTTTAGAACCCGTAATTTTTGCTTTCTCAACGCTGTCGGCATTAACATTGACATCAATAACAGCACCACCTTCGGCAAAAACTTTTATTGCTTTTTGCTTGCTTTCGGGCAATAAAATATAAAACAATTCGGGATTGCTTATTTTGCCTTCAAACGTAACTTTATTGTCGGCAAATACAAGCGAGTCGATTGTAGTTATTTTGTCATTCTCAAATTTTTTAAGCAAGGCGTAACCTTCGTATTCAGGTTGCACCGTAACGTTGATTTTAAATTCGTCGGAAGCAATTTTTTTGCCACAACTAAATGTTACAACTAGTAACAAGACAATTGAAAAGAGTTTTAATGTAATTTTTTTCATGGATATATAGTTTTAAATTATTTATTTCTTTTTTGTATAAGGCGGGAAAATATATTGTAAAATTACCGCAAATATTAGTGTAAGTATGCTGTTTAGTATAGTTCGCCACAATAACAGAAAAAATTGCTTAAAACTAAAAGCATCAAGCAGATTTAAAATAAACTGATGTAAGAAAATAATAATTGCAGCGTAATACAAAAACCACGAGAGTTTCATGTCGAAAATACCTGGTTTGGCGTTGGTACCATATTCGGGTTCATTGCCTACAGCCCTTATTACGTAGGGTCTGATAAATGCAGCAAAAACTGTAGCAATAGTATGTATTCCCATAACACCTTCAAAAACATCGACAGATAGTCCGGTAACAAAGGCTAAAATAAGCAGTAACCATCCGGGTGTTTCAAACGGAAGCAATAAAATAAACAGAATATACGCATTTGGATGCAAGTAACCGAACAAATTAATCTTATTCAAAATCAGTACTTGCAATACCAAAAGTAAGACAAAACGTATAATATTTTCTGTTACTAGTTTATTTTTCATTTAATTTATGAGTGTGTTTTTAATGCTATCAAGTTTTTGAAGCTCTTTTATCATCAGGTTGTTAATAATATAAACCGAACCAATGGAACTATAATTTACGCTGTAATCAATTTTTGCCGTGTAAAAGTGTGAATTGTCGGTAGACGAATAATCCCTAACCGTTCCAACCATAATTCCTTTCGGAAAGCTGTACGAGTAGCCGCTGGTAACCACAGTATCGCCAACATTAATTTCTACGTGAAAAGGAATATCGGTAAGTAAGCCTTTTTTGTAGTGTTTTCCGTCCCACGAAACCGAGCCAATTTCATCTGAATTAAGCAGTTTGCAGCTAAGTCTGAAACTTGTATTAAGCAAACTCATAACCAAGCAAAAATTATCGGAAACACTAACGACAATACCCACAGCACCTAAAGGAGATATTACAGCCATATCCTTTTCGATATTATCATTTTTGCCTTTATTAAGCATAATAAAATTGTTGTGCTTGTCAATACTGTTGTAAATTACAGTTGCCGGAACGTAGGTGTATTGTTGCTTGTACAAAGTATCGGTAATTGAATATTCAGCGGTATCGCAAATATATTGCGACGATTTTAATTTTTTGTACAGTTCGGCGTTTTCGGCTCTAAGCAAGTTGTTTTCGTTTTTCAAATTAAAAAAACTTTCAACAGTACTAACGCGTTTGTAGAAGTCGGCTGCAACTCTGTTGTGAAAACGCATAGCCTTAGTGTTTTGGTAGTTGTTGGAAGAAAAAAACATTGACAGAGCAAAAACTTCCAAGACAACAAAAAGCAGTATGAAATTATTTTTAATAATAAATTTTAAAACATTATTCATACTTACACATTATAAATCGGTTACTTCAATTATTTGATAAGGAAAGTAAACTTGTCGAAATTTTTCAGAGCAATTCCTGTTCCCCTAGCAACTGCGTGAAGCGGGTCGTCGGCGATTTTGACAGGCAGTTTGGTTTTGATAGAAATTCTTTTATCTAAACCCCTAAGCAATGAACCGCCACCGGCAAGATAAATACCTGTGCGAAAAATATCAGCCGAAAGTTCGGGTGGTGTTTGTTCTAAGGCACTTGCGACGGCAGCTTCAATTTTAGATATTGAGCGGTCTAAGGCGTGTGCAATCTCGGCGTAGTTAACATAAACTTCGCGAGGAATACCGTTGAGCAAGTCTCTACCATGAACAGGATAATCTGGTGGAGGATTATCTATCTCGGAGAGAGCAGCACCGACTTCAATTTTAATTTGTTCGGCTGTGCGTTCGCCAACGTTGATATTATGTTGCTTACGCATGTATTCGATAATGTCGGAGTTAAAATCGTCGCCGGCAATACGAGTCGACATATTATTAACTATTCCGCCAAGAGCAATAACTGCGATTTCGGTAGTACCACCGCCTATATCAATAATCATATTTCCGCTAGGTTCAAGCACGTCAATACCAATACCAATAGCAGCAGCCATAGGTTCGTGAATAAGTCGTACTTCTTTAGCTCCTGCTTGTTCGGCTGAATCTTTAACGGCACGTTCTTCAACTTCGGTAATTCCCGATGGTATACATATAACCATGCGCAATGCAGGTGGGAAAAGTCCGCGCTTAGCAGAAATCATCTTGATAAATTCTCTTATCATGTATTCCGACGATTGGAAGTCGGCGATAACGCCATCGCGTAGCGGACGAACGGTTTTAATGTGGTCGGGGGTTTTACCGTGCATAAGTTGAGCCTTCTTGCCGACGGCTATAACCTTCGAACTGTTTCTATCAATAGCTATTATTGATGGCTCGTCGACGACCACTTTGTCGTTGTATATAATGATGGTATTGGCTGTGCCAAGGTCCATCGCTATATCTTTTGTCAGAAACGAAAATAATCCCATAATTTTGTTCGTATTATTTTTTTGTAATGATTTTTTTAATGTTTAAAATGTCTGATTCCGGTGAAAACGAGAGCTATACCTGCTTTGTTGCAAAACTCAATCGTATCAATGTCTTTAATTGATCCACCGGGTTCAATTATTGCAGTAATGCCTTCGCTGTGAGCCAACTCAGCCGAGTCGGAAAACGGGAAAAAGGCATCAGAAGCCATAACAGCTCCTTTTAATGAAAAGCCGTTTTCTTTGGCTTTATTGACAGCTTGTTTAACGGCATCAACGCGTGAGGTCATACCGCATCCGCAACCTAAAAGTTGTTTGTCTTTCACCAACACTATAGCATTGCTTTTCAAATGCTTTACAACTGTGTTGGCAAAAATCAGGTCTTCAATTTGCTTATTGGTCGGCTGTACGGTAGATTTGACTTCCCAATTTTTGTCAGTGTTGTGTTTGTAAAAATCTTTTTGCTGTTGTATAACGCCGTTTAAAACCGATTTAAACTGATTTTTAACAATGTTTAAATTGTCTTTTAACTGTAATATTATTCTGTTTTTCTTCGATCTAAGTATTTCCAAAGCATCTTTGTCGTAGCCTGGAGCTAATACTATTTCGAAAAACAAGGTGTTCATTTTATTAGCTGTATCAATGTCTATGGGTTTGTTACAGATTATAACTCCGCCAAAAGCCGAAACAGGGTCGCCGGCAAGGGCTGCATCCCAAGCTTCGCTTAGTGTGGTTCTGCTCGAAACACCGCAAGCATTGGTATGCTTTATTATTACAAAAGTAGGTTCTTCCGAAAAATCGTGTATCATAGCGATAGCTGCATCTATATCTACGATATTGTTGTACGAAATAGCCTTGCCGTGAAGTTGTTCAAAAACATTGTCCAAATTGCCGTAAAAGTACCCGTCTTGATGAGGATTTTCGCCGTATCGCAGTTGGGTAGCAGCAACTTCGGAGTGTTTGAAAACAGGAAGATTTGCTTCTTTATTAAAATGATTAAAAATTTTAGTGTCGTAATGCGACGATACGTTGAAAGCACAAGCAGCCAAATACATTCTGTCGGTAATATCCGATTGTGCATTATTCTCGGTCAAAATCTTGATAAGTATGTCGTATTGCTTGGTTGAAGGAATTATTACAACATCTTGGTAATTTTTGGCAGCAGCACGTATTAGCGAAATTCCGCCTATATCAATTTTCTCTATTATTTGAGCATTGTCGGTCGTTTTCAAAACGGTTTCTTCAAAGGGATACAAATCCACAATGACAAGGTCTATATTCGGGATATTGTATTTTTTCTGTTCTTCGAGGTCGGAAGTGTTATCGCGGCGAAACAAAATTCCCCCAAAAACCAAAGGATGCAATGTTTTAACTCTACCGCCGAATACAGAAGGGAACTTTGTAAGGTCTTCAACCTCAGTAGCGGCAATACCTTTCGACTTCAGGAACTCAAAAGTGCCACCGGTAGAATAAATTTTAACATTGTTTTTCAGTAATAAACCGGCGATTTCTTCAATTCCATCTTTGTTATACACCGAAATCAAAGCCGATTTTATTAATTTTTTATCATCCATTTGATTAAATAATTTGCTCGTTAAATTATAGTTGTTCCAAAAGTACAAATTCTTTGAAATTTTAAGATGATTATCATAAACTTATTAAAAAATTTTGCTCATTTTTTCCAAATGTTTACTTTCGTAAAATAATTATGCACAAAGTATATTTTTTCATAAAGCTGATTAGAGAGTCGTTGGCAACATCGATAAACTCTATAATGTCGAACAAATTGCGAGCTTTTTTATCGTTGCTTGGTATAACCATAGGAATTTTTTCGGTAGTTGTAGTTTTATCGTTTTTTCAGAGCATAGAGCGTACCGTAAGGGAAACAATGGAAGGAATGGGAGGAAGTACTTTGTATATTGATAAATACCCCTGGGTTATGAGGGGCGATTTTGCTTGGTGGGATTACTATAAGCGTCCGACTCCTAAATACGAAGAGTACGAGGCTGTAAGCAAAAAGTGCGCATTGGCTAAGTATTCTGCTTTCACCAAAAATTTTAACAGTCAGGTGAAATACAAGGACAAAAACTATGAAGTTAATATTGTAGCCTGCACCCACGATTTTATTAACATTACTCACATGGGTATTGAGCAGGGCAGATACTTCACTAATACGGAATCGGAAAGAGGAAGCAGAGTAGCCATAGTAGGTAGCAATATTTGCAAGAATTTGTTAGGCGACGAAGACCAACAGCATATCGGTAAAGAAATTATGATTTTAGGAAACAAACTGAAAATTATTGGAGTATTTGAGAAAAAGGGTAATTCTGTTGTGAATACGGGAATAGACAATGCTGTTATGATTCCTTTTAATTTTGGGAGGAAATTAGTAAATATCAAATCCGACTACATGAATTCGTCGATAGTTGTAACTCCAAAGTCAGGAGTAAGTGTTGAGCAGTTGAGCGACGACTTGAAACGAATAATGAGAGCCGAAAGAAGACTTAAGCCTAAAGAGAAAGATAATTTTGCTATTAATCAGATGAGTTTGTTGGATTCGGTATTTGATAATATTTTCGGAGTTTTAAACATGGTAAGTTGGCTCATAGGTTCGTTTTCATTACTGATAGGAGGCTTTGGTATTGCTACAATAATGTTTATTTCGGTAAAAGAGCGTACAGCTCAAATAGGAATAAAAAAAGCCCTAGGAGCAAAATCGTTTTTCATACTCACCGAGTTTATTTTTGAAGCTATATTTTTGGCTCTTATAGGCGGAGTGTTCGGACTTATACTTGTTTATGTAACAACACTAATATTTACTTCACTAACCGGAATAAAGGTAGTACTAAGTTTTGGCAATATTCTTATAGGCTTATTAGTTTCGTCGGCAATAGGTTTTATTTCGGGCTATTTCCCGGCTCGCAAAGCATCAAGGTTAGCTCCTGTTGATGCGATGAGGAGTTCTTTCTAAGAGTAATTTTGGTAGTTGAGTTTATTTGTGTGCCGCAGTGTTAAAGTTGCGTGTTGCCCCGAAGTTTCGGGGTGTTGCGGGTATAGTGGTACGCGGTGTGTAACTTTGGCTCAACTCTGCCACTCTGCAACCCGTAACTCGTAACCCGTACCCCGCAACACTATTCCATTCTACTTCTAAGCCTTATTCCTTCTTCTTCGTAGCCTGGCTTGTCTAGCAGGGCGTACATATTTCTTTTGTATGCTTCAACTCCGGGTTGGTCGAAAGGATTAACTCCTAAAACGTATCCGCTTACGCCGCAAGCAAACTCAAAAAAGTAAATGAGTTCACCCATTGTTTCTTCGTTAAGTTCGGGTAAAACCACTCTGACAACAGGTACATCTCCGTCGATGTGTGCGTACAACGAGCCAAGCATAGCCATTTTGTTTATATCGTTTAGGTTTTTGCCCGAAACAAAATCCATGTTGTCCAAATTATCTTCGTCGGAAGGGATATAAACTTTGCTCTTAGGATTCTCTACGTCAATTATTGTTTCAAAAATAATACGCTGTCCGTCTTGAATATACTGACCAAGCGAATGCAGGTCGGTAGTAAAATCAACGCCGGCAGGATATATTCCTTCGCCTTGTTTTCCTTCGCTTTCGCCAAATAATTGTTTCCACCATTCAACAAAATAACGCATTTCGGGGTTGTAGCTGACAAGTATTTCAATTTGCTTACCCAATCGGTACAAAATATTCCTTACAGCAACGTATTCAATAACAGGATGGTTAACAAAATCGGCGTTATTTGTGCAAGTCTTTTGCATTTGTTTGGCACCGTGCAACAATTTACGAATATCAAGTTCGGCAATTGCAACAGGAAGCAAGCCAACGGGAGTCAGTACGGAATATCTTCCGCCGACATCGTCAGGAATGACAAAAGTTTTTATGTTGCGTTTGTTGCAAAAAGTTTTCAATGCACCTTTACTTTTATCGGTAATAGCAACAATCCTGTCGGAAGCACCGTCTGTACCATATTTTTTCTCCAAAATATCTCTAAAAATTCTGAAAGCAATAGCAGGCTCGGTTGTAGTTCCAGATTTTGATATTACAATAACGGAGAAATCCTTATCGCTCACGTAATCGATAATGTGCTTGTGGTATCCCGAACTGAGATTATTGCCTGCGTATAAAATTACGGGCTTGTTACCTTTGTAGAAAGGCATTGAGTATTCGGGTTTTAAGGCTTCTATAATAGCTCTTGCTCCAACATATGAGCCGCCAATGCCAATAACCACAACCACATCAGACTGCTTTCTTATTTTTTCGGCTGTTTGTTCAATGTCGTTTATTAGCTCGTCAGAAATATTTTCGGGCAAGTCTATCCATCCCAAATAATTATTGCCTAAGCCATTACGAGCAAGTAATTCATTGGCTTTTGAAATAACTTCTTCTTCAATAACACCAATATCGGCTAAGTGCTCAAAATCTTTTAAGTAACTGTATTCAAATTTTAACTTTATCATAGTGCGAAATTTTCAAAGTATAAAATTATAATTTTTACGATAACCTGTATTGTTTTAATAAAAATTCAGTTAATAAATGTTAAGCATTAATTGTTTTGCTGAAAATTAAGTAATTTTACATTGTTAAAAAATAAATATCAACGAGATAAGTGAATACAATACTTTAATTATTAATTTTTTTGAAAAGCAAGATTTATAAAATATTTATCGTCTTTATAATGCTGCTCCTTATGGGTTTTGTAGGGTTGCAATTATATTGGATTAACAGAGCTCAAGAGCTTACAAAGACGAATTTTAAACGCAATGTAGATGATGCGGTTAATATTGCATTGCTTAAATTAGAATCGCTTTTCATAAAACAATATAATTTGTGTGGCGATAATCACGAAGTGAATATGCCGGACAGTAGTGTCTTCAACAATTTTCATAAAGACGCATTACATACGTCAAAAGAGATAGACTCTACGTTTATCAACAATTTTATGATTCGTCGCCAACAGATACGAAACACCATAAGAGCCAATATTTTAAAAAGCCATAATAGCATAGAATACAACATTGAACAGTATATCAGTGTTGGTCTTATAGACACATTGATAAACAATGAGCTATTGGCAAAGGGTATTAATATCCCGTACTATTTTGGTGTTTACCAAGCCAAACAAAACAAATTGGTATTACTAAACAGTCCCGACGCTGAGAAAGAAAACCTTGTAGAAACAGGTTTTTATTATCCGCTTTTTACAGGGTTAGGATTTTATAATCAGGATTTATTTGTTATAAAATTAGAAAACGAAAAGAAGGCAATTTTCAGCAATCTATGGTCTATGCTTGTTTTGTCGATAATTATGATATTTGTACTGATAGCCGCTTTTATAGCTATAATACATATTGTAATGAAACAAGAAAAGTTGTCGGTTATGAAAAACGATTTCATCAACAATATGACCCATGAGTTTAAAACACCTATATCAACCATAATGCTTACTTGTCAGGTGCTTACCGACAAAACAATAAATATACAACCCGAAGTTCACGATAATTATTTGAATATAATTTCCGACGAAAGCAAAAGGTTAGGCGAGTTATCTGAAAAAATTCTGCAATCTTCGCTTATAGAAAAAGATACACTCAGCATGAATTATAGGGAGATTAACATCCATGAAATAATAAGCGATGCAATCCAGAAAATATCAATACAAATAGAAGTTAGAGACGGCACAATAGAACAAAACCTTGCAGCTAAAAATCCGGTTATAATGGGCGATAAGACATATTTGAGCAATGTGATTAGCAACTTGTTGGATAATGCCAATAAATACTCGCCCCGAAAACCTGTTATTACTGTTGAAACTCAAAATACACCTACAGGAATTTTAATAAGCGTTTCCGACAAAGGTATGGGGATTAGTAAAGCCAATCAGAAAAGGATTTTCGATAGATTGTACAGAGTTCCAACCGGCAATGTTCACGACGTTAAAGGATTCGGATTAGGTTTGAGTTATGTAAAAATGATTGTGCAAAAACATAAGGGAGAAATAACCGTTGATAGCGAAATTAACAAGGGAAGCTGTTTTAAAATATACTTACCGTTTTATCATTAAAAAGAATTATTATGTTAACAAAAAGAAATTTGACGATTTTATTAGCTGAAGATGACCAAAATTTAGGCAATATTTTGAGTAATTATCTGATAGCAAAAGGATTTGATGTCCAACTTTGTACTAATGGTCAAGAAGCTATTGATATGTTTTTGAAAACACCGTTCAACTTATGCATATTGGATATTATGATGCCAAAAAAAGACGGGATAACAGTAGCACAAGAGATTAGACAATTTGATAAAAAAGTACCTATATTGTTCTTAACGGCTAAATCGATGGAAGAAGACAAACTTAGGGGATTCCAGTCGGGAGCTGATGACTACGTAACCAAACCGTTTAGCATGGAAGAACTTAAGGCAAGAATGGAAGCTATATTAAGGCGTTCGGAACCTGATATGGGTAAAGAAGAAGGTGTTTATGAAATAGGGAAATATATTTTCGACTATAATCATCAGACTATAACCTTTGAAGGCGAAACTCAAAAGCTAACTTCCAAAGAATCGGAGTTGCTGAATTTGTTCTGTCAGTTCAAAAACGAAACCTTAGAACGTAGTTTTGCTCTTAACAGAATTTGGCAAAACGATAGCTACTTTAACGCCAGAAGCATGGACGTGTACATTACCAAACTTCGCAAAATTCTTAGTAAAGACCCGAATGTTGAAATTATTAACGTACACGGTATAGGTTTTAAACTTACGATTAAAGAATAGGGTTGCGGGTTACGGGTTACGTGGTGCGGGTTACGTGTTATCTAGAAGTTTCGGAATGTTTCGGGTTTGACATTTTCGGTCGCTGAGTGCCGAAGGCGTATCGAAGTGCCGAAAATGGATGTAAGGTTAAACTCTGTGGCGCTTTGGGTTGCGGGGTACGTGGTTCGTGTTGCGTGTTACGAGTTGTCTCGAAATTTCAGGACATGACACCCACCACCCTTCACCGACCACCAATCACCACCCACCCACCACCCACCACTACCTACATTTGTTTCTCAAAAAATGCGGTTTGGCGATGAAAATGAATAAGGTCAATGATAGCACAACTGACATTGAGCCCACAAAGTATGTGAGCGACATTCCTGTGAGGTAATCGGATATTTTTCCGCCAATAACCAATCCGGTACCTATTCCCAAATCCCAAGATGTAAGGTATGTTGAAGTTGCACTTGCCCGTTTGTTGTTCGGTGCAATATTTACAAACAGGGTGTTGTACGCAGGAAATATCAATCCATAGGCAAAACCGACAAAAACAGCTGATGATAAAAATATTAATCGGAGATTTGCTATATCGACACTATCTTTCAAGTAGTAAATTAGCGCCAATAGTAAAAAGGCGAAAATACCTATAACGGTTCCAACTTTAATAACTGCCGGCAAATACCCTTTGTCTACAAGTTTTCCCGAAAACAAACGAACAGAAATAAGTCCGGCAGCCAAAAGAGTGAAGTAAATTCCAATATTTGCAAGTTGCAACTCTTCGGCATAAATGGGTATGTAGGACGTTATAGACGCGTATGGAAATGCCATTAAAAACAAGCATATTCCTGCATATAATCCTTTGGGCCAAAAAAATCTGTCTAATGACAAAGGCTGATTTTTAGTTTTTTCAACTTCTTTTGTACATTTTATAAGTGTAGCAAATATAAAGCCTACAATTCCGGTACAAATAGCGAACACAAAAACCGCCTTAGCCGAATAAGTCTCGTAAATAAGCATTGAAAGCATAGGTCCCATTGCCATAGCCACGTTGTTTGTGGTTCCAAAATATCCCAAGCCTTCGCCCCGCCTTGATGCAGGCATTATATCTATAACCAAGCTGCTACTTGCTGTTGTAACGCTACCAAAAGTTATACCGTGAAAAACCCTTACAAGTATAAACAACAGCAACATTGAAGCGTACAAATATCCTACAAAAACAGCTACAAATGCAATGTATGCAATTAGATATATTGGTTTTCTGTTTATCATGTCTAGAAAATACGCTGCAATAGGTCGTATGATTAGAGCCGCAATTGTGTACGACGATAAAACCAACCCTACTATTGTTTTGCTTACGTCAAACTCTTCGATAAGGTAAAAAGGCATTATAGGCAAGAGCAGATAAAAAGTAAAAAACAGGAAAAAGTTAGCTATACACATGTATATAAAGCTAGCCGTCCACAATTTTTCTTTTGTTGCCATATTTTTGTTTTTAGTCGGCAAATGTAATCAATTGTTGAGACTATTTGGGGAAATTAATTGTGTTACGTGTTTCGGGTTGCGGGTTACGTGGCAATTAGCAATTAACAATGTGAAATGAGCAATTGATAATCATTAGCCAATGGCTTAAGACCTGAAACATACGGGCTTATGAAGTCAACATCCAATAACACCATTCACCGACCACCATACACCATTCACCAACTCATTCAGCCGAAATACACGTCTTTTAAGGCACAAATTACCAATTAAATATACTACTCGTTTTTATTTTGCTTTTTTTTAGGCATTCTGCCGCTATCTTTCAGAGCTTGGTCTAACAAGTACGCAATTTGCCCGTTGGTGCTGCGAAATTCGTCAGCAGCCCATTTTTCAATTGCTTCCATTGTTTCTGCATCAATGCGCAAAACAAAACTTTTATTTTTAGATGTTTTTGCCAATTTGCTGATAATTTTTTACTTTTTCCAATGCTTCCTGTACCAACTCGGGTTTACGCGTACCGATTAATATTTTCTTTCCGTTTTTAAGAACCAACTGTAACCCCATATTTCCACTCACGTTGTAAGCTATGTCTTTTCCGCTTTTAAATTTCACTTCAAAACTTTTGTGTCTTCTCAATCCCCAGCCGCCGTATTCTTTTACTGGTTTGTATTTGCGTATGTATGCTTCTTGTATATCGTCCCAAGCAAAAAACTTATACCTTCTATGAAATGGGAAATATCTTACATATACACCATCGGATCCAATAGCAGTATTCATCTTGGTTATAAAAACGAAAACGATTAGTATAATAACTATTAGCAAAGGTATAACTGTTTGTAATATCATTGAAGATCTTGAACAGTTATTGTTTAATTGCTGTTGTGCAGTATAATTATTAACGATAGCGTAAATAATTAAAGCGATAAATCCGATAATAATTACCCACAGTTGCCAATTTGAAAATCGTTGCGTTTCGGTGTACAGAATTTTACTTCTAGTCATATTGTTTTTACTGATACAAGGTTCCGGTATTTACTATTGGTTGTGCGTTTTCTTCGCCGCATAGTACTACCATCAAATTGCTTACCATTGCTGCTTTTTTATCGTCGTCTAATTCAATAACATTTTCTTCCGATAGTTTTTTCAAAGCTATTTGTACCATTCCTACAGCACCTTCTACAATTTTTTCGCGAGCAGCAATAATTGCGTTAGCTTGTTGACGACGTAGCATAACAGCAGCTATTTCGGGAGCGTAAGCAATGTAGTTTACGCGTGCTTCTATTACTTCTATTCCGGCAATAGCAAGGCGGTCGTTAATTTGTTTTTCAAGAATTTCGTTCATCTCGTCGCCACCCGAACGTAAAGTAAGCTCGTCCGATTCTTCCGACTGTAGATGGTCGTAGGGATACAATCCGGCTACGTAGCGTAGTGCAGCATCGCTCTGAATTTGTACAAAGTTTTCGTAAGCTCTCATCTTGTCGTTTACACTGTCGCGCACGCCTGTACCCATTACGCTCGACATCATAGATTTGTTGTCTATTTCAAACGATGCTTTGTAGGTGTCAACAACTTTCCATACTACTACCATTCCTATCATTATTGGGTTACCGGCTTTATCGTTAACCTTGATTGGCTCGGCATCTAAGTTTCTGGCTCTTAGGGTTAATTTCTTCTTGCTAAATAAAGGATTTACCCAAAAAAATCCGTTTTGTTTTACCGTGCCAACATATTTACCAAAAAATATGAGCACGCGCGCTTCGTTGGGTTCTATAAGCATAAAACCGAACCAAAATAAAGTGTTAACGGCAAACAAAAATACCGATAGTAATAGGAAAAACACCATTGCACCAGGGCTTAGTATTGGTGAGTTAACAACATTGGCAACTAATACTATTATTCCGATTAGGAAGATAAAATTAGCTATAACCATTCCAATTCCGGATAGTTTCAGACCGGAATAAATTTCTTCTTTTGTTTTCATGTGCGTTTGTTTTTAAGTTTAAAATGATATTATTTTGATATCACAAAAGTATTGCAATTTTATTAACTAGCAAATTTTTTTTAATATTTTTTTATTGTTGTTTGATAAAGTCTTGAAAAAAACGCCGTTATGTGGCTTGTGTTAAAGCCGTTAGCCCCCGAAGTCTCGGGGCTGTTAGCTGTTGGCTGGTAAAGTTAGAAATTAGAAGTCAGAAGGTAGAAGTATGTATTAGTATTAACAAATACTCTAAATTTCTAATTTCTGATTTCTAACTTCTAAAACCCGCAACCCGCAACCCGAACCACGCATCTGCCAAAAGCCAATGGCTAAGAGCCAAGAGCCAATAACCAACAGCAGCTTTGCAATTAAAAATTTTCAAATTGACAATTTTTCGGTTTGCTAATTATATGCTAAAACGCATAAAACAAAAGGGGCTGACTCGTTTTTATTTTGAGTCAGCCCCTTAAAAATTTTTACAAAATTATTTTTTTACCAGGTAGGTAAGAAAGAATAATTATTTGAATAGTTTAGCATTTGAGTTGCAAAGTCGTCGGGATAGCTGATGGTTACCTTTTTGGTACCGTTTTCTTCAACCATCTGAATTTCGGGATTAATAAATCCACTGTATGGAGCTATATTAAGTTTTGCGTAGCGTTCCAAAACTTCTTTATGCAATTCTTGATCAACTTTAATACCGTAAGTTTCAACTAAATTTTTACCTGCTTCATAATCGCCTTCCGATTTAATTCTTTGAACTTCGGCAAGAAGTTTACCAAATAGCTGGCGAAGTTTATCGTAGTCGTTAATTTTAATGTAAGTTTTTCCATCAACAATGTATTTTTCGATAACATTATCGGCTTTGCCGTTTTCGTAGCTCCAGTTAGCAATAGTTTGTCTGTTGCGCATGTGGGCTTGCTCTATATCTTTACCGGGCTGTATGCGAGTAAGCTGAGTCATCAAACCGTTTCTGATGTACGAGTCGTATTCGGCTTTTGCAGCTTCTTTATTCGGAATTATTCCCAATTCAACAACTTTGTCATCCATTATATAATAAAGAGCGAACAAGTCGGCACGAGTTTCTTCCAAGGCACTTGAGTAGTTTTTAAGAGCTTCGCTAGAGGTTCCGGGTAACAATTGTCCCGAGCCGTGTCCTAAGCACTCGTGTAGGTCGGTGTGAACATTGCCGGCTAAAGAGCCGTACTCTTTACTTCTTTTAATAACGTCTTGTTCGTGAGTAAATTCTTCTAGGAATCCGTTACCTTCAGCGGCTTTGCCGTAGGCATATGTTATGTTTTCTATAGTTACTGATTTAGAACCGTAGTCTCTTCTAATCCAATCGGCGTTGGGCAAGTTGATACCTATAGGTGTTGATGGGTGGCAGTCGCCGCCAAGTTGAGCAACAGTAATAACTTTTGCCGAAACACCTTTAACTGTTTCTTTTTTAAAGCGAGGATCAATAGGCGAGTTATCTTCGAACCATTGAGCATTTTCGCTTATAATTTTGGTTCTTTTAGTAGCTTCAATATTTTTGAAATTAACTATAGCTTCCCATGTTGCCTTTCTGCTGAAAGGATCGCCGTAAGTTTCGATAAAACCGTTTACATAGTCAACATTGCTTTCTAAGTCTTGAACCCAAATAACGTTGTAATCGTCCCAAGTTTTCAAACAACCTGTTTTGTAGTACTCAATAAGTTTTTCAAAACCGACTTTTTGTTGTTCATTTTCGGCAACGGTAATAGCTTTTTCCAACCAGTAAATGATTTTTTCTATTGCTTCCGAATATCTGCCGCCAAGTTTATAAACGTCTTCTTTAATCACTCCGTTTTCTTTATAAACTCTTGAGTTTAGTCCTAACGAAAGCGGTCTTTCGGGGTCGGGCTGCTCCATGTTGTCGTAGAATTTTTCAACTTCTTTTTGTGTAATGCCTTCGTAGAAGTTTACGGCAGAAGTTTGAACTATATCAACACCTTCTTGCAGGTTAACACCTTTGGGCAGATAGTTGGGGTCAAACATTACAGGTTCTAGTGTTTTAACGAGGTCAGCAACAGTTTCGCCTTCTTTAACAGGAAATAATGTTTGGTCTGAATTTTCTACCAAGGTATTGAAGTATTCTTTAGAAAATTCGGGCATAATTTTATCTGAGGCGTAGTGATGGTAAATTCCGTTGCTAAACCAAATTCTTTTCAAATAAACAACAAAATTTTCCCAATCTTCTCCGGATTTTTCTCCGTTGTAGGTTTGGTAAATGTTTTCTAAGGTGCGTCTGACAGCTAAGTTATACTTACCGTTTTGGTCGAAAAGGATGTCGCGTCCGCATTTTGTAGCTTCGCTTAAATAGTATATAAGTTCTTGTTGCTGAGGTGTCAGCTCATCGAAACCCGGAACTTGATATCTAAGAATGTTGAGGTCGGCAAATTTTTCTGAAAAGAACGAAAAATCATCGCCGGAGGTTACGTCTTTTTTGTTGTTACACGAACTTAATACAAATAGTGTCATCAGTGTTAAAAATAATAGTTTAATTCTCATATGTATGTGATTTTTTAGTTTAAGGATAAATGCAACTCACACGTTTACAGTTGTTTCATGTTTGTTGCACACCTTGTTTGTTTGATTAATATTTTATTGCAAAGTTAAACAAAATATCGGATTTAAAAATTAAAGGCATAAAAAAGGAGACGATTTGCGTCTCCCTTTCTAATTAAAACATGTTGCGTATTAGAAATCAGCTTGTTACAATTTGATATGTATCTTGCGCTATAACAAGCTCTTCGTTAGTTGGTATTATCATAATTTTAACAGGCGATTCGCTTGTAGATATTATTGCATCTTTGCCCCTTAGGTTGGTATTGATTTTGGTGTCGATTTCAATTCCCATAAATTCCATATCTTTACAAACAAGTTCTCTGGTTTTCCAAGCATTTTCGCCAACTCCACCTGTAAAGACAATAGCATCAACTCCACCCATAGCAGCAATATACGAGCCTATATATTTTTTAATACGGTAATGATATACTTCTAAAGCTGTAATTGCTTGTTGATTTCCGTTTGATGCAGCAGATTCAACATCTCTCATGTCTGATGAAACTCCGGATAATCCGAGCATACCGCTATGTTTGTTTATAAGAGAGTTGGTATTATTAATGCCTATTTGCTCTTTTGATGCAATGAACAGCAAAGCACCTGCGTCAATATCGCCGCATCTGGTTCCCATAACCACTCCTTCAATCGGAGTCATACCCATAGAGGTATCGAAAGATTTTCCGTTTTTAACGGCACATATTGATGCACCGTTTCCGAGATGACAAGTAATAATTTTAAGATCTTTAATATCTTTGTTTAATAGTTCTGCAGCTCTTTTGGATACAAATCGGTGGCTTGAACCGTGAAATCCGTAACGACGAATTTTGTATTTTTCATATAATGAGTATGGTATTCCGTACAGATAACTCATTTCGGGCATTGACTGGTGAAAAGCTGTATCGAACACACCAACTTGAGGCACATTAGGCAATATTTTAGTCATTGAATAAATACCCTCTAAGTTTGGCGGATTGTGCAGAGGAGCGAGATCAACGCACTCTTCAAGAGCATCAATAACTTCGGGAGTTATTCTTACACTACCGTTAAATTTTTCGCCTGCGTGTACAACGCGATGTCCTACTGCTCCTATTTCGTTGAGGTCGCTGATGCAACCCAACTTAGGATTTGTGAGTAACGACAGCACATATTCAATTCCGCTTTGGTGGTCTAATATATCGCCTGAAAGTTTTACAACGTCGTTGTTTTCTTTTGTATGTTTTATTGAAGCTCCTTTAAGTCCTATCTTGTCAACTAAACCCTTTGCAATTACTTTTTCTTCGGGCATTTCAAAAACTTGATATTTTATCGAAGAGCTACCGCAATTTAATACTATTATTTTCATGTTTTTTGATTTTTTATTTTTCATATTGATAATTTATTTGTTTGGTGTATTGGAGTTTGATTACATTATTTCCGAAAATGTAACAGATGTTCCTATAATTTTTCCGTTAGAGTCGTACTTGTAGAAACCCTGACCTGATTCTTTCCCCATTTTTCCACTTCTTACAAGTCGTCTTATTATCGATGAGCATTTAAAAATTTGAACTCCAAATTCGTCGTATAAATTATCCATTTGTCGTTGTAGTTTGTTAAGACCTATTTTGTCGGCAAGTTCAAAAGGTCCGTATTGCGAGCCCATGCTTACTTTCATTATTTCGTCGATGTTTTCTATAGTTGCTACACCTTCCATAAGAATTTCGCAGGCTTGATTGATGATAATGCAGTTCATACGAGATGAAACATTGCCCGGGGACTCGGCTATCTCTATAGCTTCTTTTTGAAGCATTTTTAAAAATCTTAAAGCGTAATTGTAACTCTTGTCGTCGGTGTATTGACTTCTGACCAATTCGACAATATTTGCCGTACTGATGGGTGATATAAAGTGTATTCCTATTAGTCGTGACGGATTTGTAAGTACGCTTGCAAGCTCCGAAACCATTATAGTTGACGAATTTGAAACTAGTACGGTATTATTTCTTACAACGTTTTCAATGTCTTTCAAAACATTTCTTCTGTTTTCGAGTGTTGTACCTTTTCTGTAATTGCTTATAGATTCTATCACAATATCGCTGTCGGCTAGGTCGTACATGTGATTTGTAACACTTATTCTCGATAAAATCAATCGTTTTTCGCTTTCGGTCATGCCCCAACAATTAATTTCCTGATCGAGCATTTCCGTGATGGTACCTAAAATTTTGTTTGATTCTCCTTCGGTTTTGTTGTAAGCCAACACTTCAAAACCGCTTTTACTCGCAGTTTTAATTATTTCACAGCTAACTCTGCTTGTGCCTACAAAACCTATTTTCGATATTGTATTAACATCGTTGGTTTTTTGCTGTTGCAGCAAATCTTTTATTTCGCCGATTATCTCTGACATAGTATTTAATTTATATTATGGTTATTAAGAAATTTATTTTTTATGCAAAGTTATACTATTAAAATCAAAGAAAGTAATTTTTATTAAAAAAAAGATGTTTATGTTGTCCGAAATAAGTATTTGCAAAGTTTGTATTACAAATTTCAATAATATCCTATGTATGTTTGGCTCGAAAATTAATATACTGCGCAAAAGTAATTTGTGTTTCAAATAATGTTGTAAATTTGCAGGCAAAATTTTAGAACTCTTGAGCGGTTTAACATCTTCGTTTATCAATAATTTTATAGAGGTACTTGAAAAAAAACCAAAAGTACTTATCACAACGCATTACAACCCCGATGGCGATGCAGTTGGTTCGTCATTAGCTTTGTATTTGTTTTTAAAAGCTTTTGACGTTGATGCAAAAGTGTTGGTTCCGAATGACATTCCTGATTTTTTGATGTGGCTCAGTGGTTCCGAAGACGTAGTGAATTACAAGCAAGATACGGAGCAAGGTCTTTATTTAATAAAAAATGCTGAAGCTGTTTTTTGTTTAGATTTTAACGTGCTAAGTCGTGTCATTTTATTTGAAGATGAATTGCTTAAAAGCGATGCAACGTTTTTCCTCATCGACCATCATCTCGACCCTGCCGATACTTTCAATCACGTTTATTCTGAGCAAAATGTATCGTCAACATCGGAGCTTTTATTTAACTTGCTTATAGAAGTTGAAAACAAGTTGCAAAAGAAAATCATTAATAAAGCAATAGCCGAAAATATATTTGTAGGAATTATGACAGATACCGGCTCATTTGCTTATTCGTGTAATAATAAAGAAACTTTTATAGCAGTTTCCAAATTAATTGATTATGGCGTTGATGTTGATAAAGCACACAAAAAGGTTTACGACACCTATTCCGAAAACCGACTAAGACTATTAGGATTTGCTTTAAGTAGCAATTTAAAGGTGCTACCACAGTACAATACCGCATATATATGGCTAAGTCGCAACGACCTTAAACGCTACGAATACAAGCAAGGCGATACCGAAGGACTTGTTAATTACGCATTGAGTATAAAAGAAGTTTGTTTGGCTGTTTTGTTTGTCGAAAGGGAAGATAGAATCAGAATATCATTCCGCAGCAAAGGCGATTTGTCGGTAAATATTATAGCATCGAAATATTTTGGCGGTGGCGGTCATAAAAATGCGTCGGGTGGCGATTCGTACAAATCTTTGGAAGAAACTATCAAGGATTTCGAGGACATATTACCTTTGCTCGAAAATGAAATTAAAACCGCACTTAGTGATTTTAACAAATAAATTTATCATGAATTTTTGTAAGTATTTGTTGATAGTCGTTTTATCCTTATTGTTTGTTGTTTCATGCAAGCAGAAAAACAGCAATGATAAAGGATTGAAAATAGACAAAGAGTTGCTTGACGAAAATCTGATTAAAACCAATACCGATGCGGTGTTATTAGAAAACAAACTTATAGACGATTGGATAAAACGCAGAGGCATTCCCTTTGAAGAAACACCTACAGGTCTCAGATACATTATATCGGGTAAAGGCACGGGCGAATGTGCAAAACCCGGACAAAAAGTTACCATCAGCTACAGAGTTGAATTGCTAACAGGTAAACTTATATACACCAGCGAATACTCTGCAAACAAAGTGTTTGTCATAGGAAAATCGGATGTAGAAAACGGTTTGGAAGAAGGCATAATGATGATGAAGCAAGGGCAAAGTGCGGTACTTATAATACCGTATTATTTAGCACACGGAATTTTAGGCGATTTCAACGAAATTCCACCACAAAACAGCATAATTTATAAATTAGAATTAATAAAAATTGAATAAATAAATTTAACTAACTTAATATGAAAAAACTTCACTTATTTTTATTGAGCTTACTTGTCGTAACCATTGGCATTAGCTCATGTTCAAACAAAGACGGATTCAAGAAAGGACCCGACGGAATTAGGTACAAACAATTGGTTCATAGCAAAGATTCGGCACAACTTAATGTTGGCGATATTGTTACTTTGTCATTGAGCTATTGGGTAAATATTAACGGTAAAGACAGCCTGCTTATGGATTCGGCTCACCTTAATGTGGTTTCAAAACTCGAACTTCTAGAGCCTTCTTATCCGGGTGATATCTACCAAGCAATTGGAACTATGAGTGTTGGAGATAGCACAATATTTAAGATAAATGCCGCCGATTTTATTACCAAAACCATGCAATCGCCTACTTTGCCCGATTTTATGGATAGTACAACTTCGTTGTACGTGGGAGTTAAAGTGTTTAGCAGTGCCACAATTGAAGAACTTGAAGCTGCCGACATGAAACTTAAAGAAACACGCAAAGGAACCGAAATGGAAAGGATAGAACAGTATTTGGCTGCAAACAACATGAATAACATGGTAAACGATTCGGGTTACTATATGCACTTTGTTGAACCGGGCGTAGGTGGTATTGTTAACGACGGCGACCACATTGGAGTTGTTTTAAATATCAAAACAGTTGACGGCAAACAAATATTTACTACTGACGAAAGAGAAGACCCTTATACTCTTAAAGTCGGGACACCTGTTGATACTCGCGGTTTTAATATGGCAATAAAAACCCTTAAAAAAGGCTCCATTGCTAAAATTGTTATTCCTTCGGCGTTGGCTTTCGGCGAAGACGGCTATAGAAATCCTATTACCGGCGATTACCTTATAGAACCGTACACTCCCATTGCTTACGATGTAGAGGTTATTAGTGTTAAAACTAAACTTCAGTTCGAAAAAGAGCTTAAAGAGAAAGAAATTAAAAGACAAAAAGAATTGGAAAAAGCTAGAGCCGAAGAAGTTGCCATGATTAAAACCTATGTAAAAGAAAATTATCCTAAAGCTAAAATGTTACAAAACGGATTGTACTACGCTAAAGTTTCTGACGGTAAAGGTAAAAAACCGCAATCCGGACAAAATGTTAAGGTTCATTACACAGGAAAATTGCTCAATGGTACTGTATTCGATTCTTCAGTTGAACGTGGTGAACCATTTCAATTTACACTTGGCGTAGGACACGTTATTAAAGGTTGGGATTTAGGCGTTGCCAATATGAGCGTTGGCGAAAAAGCTGTTTTAATTATTCCTTCCGAATTAGGTTACGGCGAACGTCAGGTAAGTCCTCAAATTCCGGCAAACTCCACTTTGATTTTCGATGTAGAACTTTTGGAGGTGCTTGATAATTAGTGGTTCGTGGTTCGTGTTGCGTGTTATGAGGCTTTTAGCCATTAGCCATTGGCTTTTAGCTATTTGTTAAGTTTAGCTAACGGCTAACAGCCAACAGCCAACGGCAATTTCAATTA
>JAQVEX010000039.1 GCA_028697555.1 Lentimicrobiaceae bacterium
TCGAGAACGTTTTTTTGTTTGCTTTCTTTTTCTTTTCTTCTTTTATGCACAATTGAAGATTGAATTAGTATAAGCACAACTACACCCAACATAATAAATATTGCAGCTTTGCCTCCATAAGTCAATATAAGTGCTACAATAAGTGCCACTGAAAAAGCAATTATAGCTGTTAAAAACCAACCACCAATAACGGTAAGTACACCAGTAATACGGTAAACCGCACTCTCTCTTCCCCAGGCGCGATCGGCAAGTGAGGTACCCATAGCAACCATAAATGTTACGTACGTGGTCGATAAAGGTAATTTTAAAGAAGTTCCTAAAGATATTAATAATGCACCTATGGTTAGGTTAACACTTGCTCTTATCAGGTCGAAAGGTGGAGCATTTTCGGGCACATTTTCTAAAGGTTTAAAACGTTTATCAATAGCCTCTTTAACTCTTGTAGGAGTTTTGCTACTTATAGCTCTACTAAGCTGAATGCTACCTCTTACTATTGAGCGAGATAAAGCTGTTGACGAAAAACGTTCTATGCCACCACCTTGACGGGCAAGGTTTACTTCAGTATCGGTAACTGTTCTCGATTTTTTTGAAAACCACAAAGCTAATACCATTACAATTCCCGCTCCTAACAAATATCTCCAATCGGCAACTACAGGTTCGGCAAGTTTACCTAAATATAGCGTGTCGAGACTTCCACCGGATGCAACGTGTTCTAAGCCTATATGGTACGAGCTTAAACCTGCCAAAGGCACACCTATAAAGTTAACAAGGTCGTTGCCGGCAAATGACATAGCTAAGGCACAGGTTCCAGCCAAAACTATAAACTTTAATATATTAAGCCTGAACAGGTGTTGCATAATTGCCATCAAAAATGTCCATCCCAAAAATGCGTACAATATAGCTACACCCATATTTTCATTCAAATAATTATTGAAACTGTCGGATATAAGTACACTTCCTTTTAAACCTTTAAAAATTGCAAAATAAGTTATTGCAGTAAGAGCTATTCCACCCCATATTGCACCTAAATATTTGAATACTTTATGATAGTTAAACGAAAATATAGTTCTAGAAATAAACATTACTATAGTACCGCATAGAAAAGCAATAATTATAGATATGAATATTCCGGAAATAATTGCGAGAGCCTTACTACTATTGATATATTCGGCAAGAGATGTGTCGGGATTGTTTTGCCAAATCATAAATAATGCTACGGCTACCGCTGCGCCCAAAAGTTCGAATACCAATGAAACCGTTGTAGAAGTCGGCAAGCCGAATGTGTTAAATACATCAAGTAATATAACGTCGGTAATCATTACCGCTAAAAATAACAGCATAACATTAGGAAAGTTGACCATGTGGGGGTTAAAAATACCGCTTCGGGCAATTTCCATCATACCGCTCGAAAACAACGAACCTACCAAAACACCTACCGAAGCAACCGTGAGTATTACCCACAATGGTGCAACCTTTGAACCTATACTTGAATTCAAAAAATTTACTGCATCATTTGCTACTCCAACCGATAAATCTAACGCTGCCAAAAGCAGCAAAACCACAACTATTATTAAGTAAATACTTTCCATAATGTTAATTTCTTTGCATATTTTGCAAATATATTATTCCAATGTTAAGAAATTGTTAACATTACATTAAGGAAATATTGTGTAAAACTAAAACGGCACTCAGCTGTAGCCGAATGCCGTTTTGTAATGAAAAAATACTCCTATTATTAATTTACATTACATCAACCAGTTGCGATTTAAATATTTTAATAGTTTCGTCTTTTTATGCTTGCACCTCCGCTATTGTTAGTTTCAATTTTTTCAGGATTTCCGTAGTAAAAGATGTCGGCAGCGCCTGAAGCGTTGGCATTTAATGATTCGGAAGCATACACGTGAGCATCGGCTCCGCCCGAAGCTTTTATGTTTACATTTTTAGATATTAAATTTTTCCCATTAAAACTAGCTCCGCCCGAAATACTGTAAGTAGCGTTTATGGCTCTTCCTTCTAGTTCGGTATCATTGCCTCCCGAAATCTCACATGTCAGTTTTCTGACGTTAATTTCCAAGTCAATTTCCGTAGCTCCGCTACCCGAAATATGAAGTTCATCGCCGTTTATTATGGTATTTTCTTCGGTTTCTACATCGCTACCGCCCGAAGCAATAATTGAATTTAATTCTGTAAAATATACGTAAACATCGATACCCTCAGTTCTGATTAAAACTTTTTTATTTTCGTTATAAATTTTTAAGGTGTTTCCGACAACTTTAACAACAACATCGTCTATAACATCGTTAGTGGCTACTACTAGAGCTTTATTTTCAGAATGTCTGATTAGATGTACATCAACACCTGACGATACTTCAATTTTGTTGAAAGGTTTTAAATCGAAATGCTTTTCAAGTCGGTTTTTGTTGCCGGAATTGGGCAAAAGGTTTGATGCGCTTGCAGTTGTTGTATTTAGTAAAGGGTAAATTAACATTACCAAAGCAATCGCAATAACTGATTTAAATGTGGCAGTTTTCATGTGTAAAAAATTTTTAAATTTTTAATTAGTTTTTATACTTTGACAAATGAAATTAGAAAAGGTTACAGATTTTGGGATTTTTTTTGTTGCGGGTTTCGTGTTGCGTGTTGTGGGTTTGACATTTTCGGTCACTGAGTGCCGAAGGCGTATCGAAGTGCCGAAAATGGATGTACGGTTAAACTTTGTGGCACTTTGGGTTGCTTGGTTGTCCCGAAGTTTCGGAAGGTTTCGGGGAACAATTAGTCTTTTCGGCACGCTTTACAAAAGCGCGCCAGCAAATTATTATTATAGACGCTCGCTCGCTTTTGCAAAGCGAGCGGGACTTCTGACTACCAACTTCCAACTTCCAACTTCTAACTTTAGAAAATGTCAGCTTTGATTTTTTGTTTCACAAAATAAAAACCGGCACACTAACTATAGTGTGCCGGAAAAACCAATAATTACTACTATTTTCACTTCTAACAATTTACATGCGCGAAATGTTTTAGCGAAAAAGGAGTCTCTTTAAATTATTAAATAAATCATGTTATTTAGATTCATAAAACTCAATGTTTATAACAAGTTCCCGATTTTAACACCGGCGTATATTGTACGTGGTAGCATTGGACCGTAAGTATATCCAGGGTCTCTGCTAACACCTGTATCAAAGTCGTCTTGATAGGAGTTAAATATGTTTTTAACACCTGCAAATATTTGCATTTTCGATGTCGTAAATTTCAAATTATAATGCAATTTTATTCCCATATCGAAGAAGGTTTTACTTTCTCTTAAAATACCTTCGTCGGGGTTTGGTAAATCAATACCGAAGTATGGGATTAGCATTTTACCGGTATAATTGGCGGTTGTCGAAAAGCCGAAACTTGGTGTAACTTCCCAATTCATTGATAAATATCCGTAGTCGTTAGGAGTGCGGAAAAATCTTTTTTCGTCGAAGTCTTGTTCTTCTTCGTAAAGGCTCTGTTGCACGGTAAAACCTAAGTTGATATCGATATTTTTTATGGGGATATATTTTAATTCGAGGTTGACACCCGAAACGTATGCACCTTTTTCGGCGTTGACCCTTGTGTAAGTAACAACTCCGTTTTCATCGGGTTCGCCAAACTCGTTAGCAAAAGGATTTTTAAGCAATGTGTAAAAACCTTCAATTAGGACGTCAATACCTGTAGTTCCCCAAGTTTTGTTGTAGTTTAGCGAAGCCAAAAATCCATGACTGGTTTCTTTGGTTAAATTGGGGTCATTTTTGTGCAATACTTGTCTTGAACCCGAAGTTTCTATATGCAAGTCTTCGTCGAAAATTTGTGGCGACCTATAACCTTGCGAATAACTAACGCGTGCTTGTAGATTTTTAACAATGTCGTATTTTAACGATAAACGCGGACTTAAAACATTACCTGTTTTGTTTTCGTGTGTGTAACCTGTATCTTTGACTTCAAAGTGGTCGAAACGAGCACCCAATGAAATTAAAAGTTTGTCAAGCTGAACATCAAACTGAGCAAAAGCTCCCACGGTATTTGAAACCTGATCGGCTATAAGCATATTTTCGGTATGATTTATTGTAATGGTACTATCAGGATTGATTATAGCATTTTCGAAATCGGGGTAGCCTTTTTTTATGTCTTTAAGTTTTCCTCCGTTCCATTCAACACCTGTAACAAGTTTAAACATGCTTCCGAAGTGAGCATTGTATTGCGAACCGACGGCATAAGTAAAATCTGTGCTATTGCCGTAGTCTTTAAGCGATTGCTCGGCTCCGTAGTACGAGTCGCGGTTTACCTTTTGTCCCGACAAATACACCGACCAAATATCGTGTGTGTTGATGAAGTGTTCGTAATTAACCGAACCGCTTGTAATGTTATGCTTTACACCCTCGGTTATATCCGTTTCGTGTTCTACGGTTTCAAATTTGTTTCCTCCTCGTCTGCTTTCTTTTATGTTGAAAAAATCTAATGTCAACTTATCTTTATTGGTAAATCTGTGATAGAACCTAGCGCCTAGTGTATTGTTATTGAGTTTGGCAATTTCGGAGAAATCGTCGTTATTGGCGTCAAAAGGAGCTCTATCTCTGTAAAATCCGTACAGGGACAAGCCTGTTTTATGATTTCTTGAAACCAAAGAAGTATTGAAATTAACCGAATAGTCTTGAGCCGGTTTACCGCTATTTTTAACACCTATTCCAATATTTTCAACGTTTGTTCCAATTTCGTAAGAGTTTGTAATCGGGTCTTTAAGTATAAGGTTTATAACGCCTGCAATAGCGTTGCTTCCGTACAATGCAGAACCTCCGCCTCTGATGATTTCTACGCGTTCTATCATATTAGCCGGAATAAGTTCAAGACCGTAAACGCCGGCGAGACCGCTAAAAATAGGTCTGGAATTTATTAATATTTGCGAGTAAGGACCTTCCATTCCGTTCATACGGATTTGCGAAAAACCGCAGTTTTGGCAGTTGTTTTCCATACGTAATCCGGGTGCAAAATTTAGCCCTTCGCTTAATGTGTTTGCCTGTACGTTTGAAAATAATTTCGGCGAAACCGTAGTTACAATCACCGACGATGCTTTTCTGTTGGTTTGCTGTCGATTTCCCGTAACTACTACCTCGTTTAAGCCTAGCGGGTCTATTTCCAATTCAAATTTTATTTCTTTTGTTTCATCTTCTTTTGTGGTTATTGTTATCTCGGAACTTTTGTATCCCAACATTGACGCTACAACCGTAATTTCGCCTATTGGTACGTTTACCAACTGATAGTGTCCTGTTTCGTCGGTGGTTGTTCCTATTGTGGTTCCTTTAATGGCGATATTGGCAAAAGGTAGATGTTCGCCTTCCGAAACGACGTGTCCGACAATTACTGCGTCGTGATTGTGTTTTTGAGCTTGTAGTATATTGAAACTTATTAGTGATACTAATAGTAGTACGAATATTCTTAATTTCATATATTTTATTTATTAAATTTTTAGATGTTTATTATAATTAAATTTAGAGTTGATAATGAAAAAATAAAATCAACGCAAGAGCCGATAATACAAGACTTGTATCGGCATAAAGAATTTTAAGAAATTTGTTAGTATATAATGTAAGGGGGAGAACGAGTATTTGTCGGTTTAAAGTACTCGTGGCTTGTTTTTGTATTAGGTAGCAAAACCAATTTTTGCACAACTAATAAGGGAGCTACGACAAAGGCAAATACCTGAACAAAATACAGCAAGTATATGTTTTGCAGATAAATTAAAGTATTGGTATCATGCTGATGTTCAATGGGAATTGACTTGTCGCCGTTTGACTTATAAGCGTGTGCGTGTATAACTATTGAGCCGTCGGGAAGTTGGTGAGAGTGAGAAAATAATATGGAATTGATTATCATGAAAATCATGACAAGCATAAAAAACACAGAAAACACACTGCGAATTTTATTGCTTTTATTATTTCCGATTATTCTCATGCTTTGCAATATGTTTTTAAAAATTTTTGCAAAGGAACAAATAATTTTTTGAATATGGAATAGTTTATTTAGATTAATTATAAATTAATAATACCTGATTTTAGGTAGAAGTTATGAGTTACGTGGTGTGGGTTGCGTGTTGCGTGTTGCGTGGTGCGAGTTTCGGGTTTCGTGGCAATTAGCAATTTTCATAGGAGTGAGAGCAGAGCCAAGCTTGCTTGAGCTATGCCGAGCGACGACAGAAAATGCAGCGAAGCTGAATTAGTAATTATCAATTAGCCCCGAAGTTTCGGGGTTCATTGCACATTGCTCATTACACCAACCACCCATCACCAACCACCAACCACCGCTAATAGCCAACGGCTAAAAGCTAAAAGCTACTTCCGACTACAAGTTCTCAAAATAATAATCCGATAACTTTTTATACAGGTGCATTCTGTCTTTACCCCTAACGTTATGTTCGTGGTTGGGATAAACGAAATAGTCTATTTGCTTACCGGCTTTAATACATTTGTCAAGGTATTGCAGGCTATGTTGCCAAACTACAACATTATCAATAGCTCCGTGAATGACCATTACCTTGCCGTTAAGTTTATCGGCGTAGTTCAAAAGCGAACTGTTTTTATATCCTTCGGGATTTTCGTCGGGAGTGTCCATGTATCTTTCGCCGTACATTATTTCGTAGTATTTCCAGTCGATTACGGGACCACCAGCAGTTGTAACTTTAAAAACGCCTTCGTTTCTCGACATAAGCGTAAGAGCCATAAAACCGCCATAGCTCCATCCATCGACTCCTATGCGAGTATCATCGACGTATGGTAGCGATTTCAGGTAATTAACACCTGTCATTTGATCTTGATTTTCGGCATCACCCAAATTTCTGTGTATAACTTGCTCAAAATCGGCACCCCTATTGGAAGTTCCACGGTTATCCAAAGTCCAAACTATGTAACCATTGCTTGCTAAGTAGTAAAAAAACAAGTTGCCACCGCCAAGCCACGAGTTTGAAACCAACTGAGAGTGAGGACCACCGTAAACATAGACCAACACCGGATATTTTTTATTTTTATCGAAATTTGTAGGCTTAATCATACGTGCATACAAATCATAATTATGATTTTCCGATTTAAGTGTAATAAGTTCAACTTCGGGGGTATTGTATTCGGCAAGCGGATTATCAACTTCTTTAAGTACTCTTAGCTGTTTGCCTTTTTCGTTTACGAGTGTGGCTTTGTAAGGCACATCAATACTGTTATATACATCAATAAAATAATTCCCTTCAGGGTTGTGAATAACCGAGTGAGTTCCTTCTGCTTTCGTTAATTTTTTTAATTTTCCGTTATCGATATTACACGAATAGTAGTGTCGTTGCAAAGGACCTTCTTTGGTTGCGGTAAAGAAAACGGTAGTTTCGTCGGAGTTTAATCCGTCAAAATCAACAACTTCCCATTCGCCTTTGGTAATTTGCCTAATCAATTCACCGTTAGTATTGTACAAATACAAGTGGTTGTAGCCGTCTCTACGACTTTGCCATATAAACAAATTAGGGTCATTTTTTAAGAAATACATGCTGTTTTGAGGCTCAACGTATTTGTCGCTTGTCTCTTCAAACAATGTTCTAATGTAGTTTCCGGTAGCAACATCGTACATATTAAATTTCATGTGATTTTGTCCACGATTTATTATTGCAATAAAAATGTATTTCTCGTCCGGCGACCAAGCTACATTAGTTAGGTATTGTTCTTTCGGCTCGCCTGTATTTATGTATGAAATTTTATCAGTAATAGTATTGTATATTCCCAACTTAACCTGATGACTCGTCATTCCTGCCATTGGGTAACGAAAACTTTTTTCGGTAGCAATACGCGTATTAATATCCACCAAAGGATATTTTGTAACCATCGATTCATCATTCAAATAAAAAGCCAGCATATTACCTTTCGGCGACCAAAACGTTCCTTTATTTATACCAAATTCCGAACGATGCACGGTTTTGCCGGCAACGATTCCCGTGTCGGGATATTGGGTGATAGCTTTATGATTACCATCGAAATATACGTACAAATTATTATCGATTGTATAAGCAAAACGCTTGTTGGCATCAAGGTAATCGTTGTTTTCGGCATTTTTAGGAATTGTAGCTATTACTTCTGCTTTTTGCTTTTCGATGTTCAACAAAATTCTGATAGAATCGTTGTTGTAATTGAAACAAAATTCGTTGGGTGATAGCCACTTAAAACTGTACGGTACAAATTTCATCTCTTCAACATTAATACTGCTCAGAGCCCTATTAAGTTCGTCTAAGGACAAAATTGTATCGGTATTTCCCGAATGTGCGTTTTCTTTAACAATTTTACCATCTGCGTAATATGTAAAATTATCGTTGTCTTGCCATTGCAGATTTGTATATCCCCACGGATACAGTTTCCAATTCATTATGTCATCAAAAAGGATTTCTTTTTTTTGCGAAAAGGAATTGTTGCAAACAAACAATAGTGCAACAAAAAGTATTAAATACAGTTTCTTCATACGTTTAACGGTTTGATGAGTTAAAAGCAAATTTGACAAAAATATTTATTTGCTATTGTAATGTTTTCCAGCGTTTTACCAATCTAACAGATAAGCAAAAATAAGCGGAGCAACAATAGTGGCATCACTTTCGATAACAAATTTTGGAGTATCTATATCTAATTTTCCCCAAGTAATTTTTTCGTTAGGAATAGCACCTGAGTACGAACCGTACGAAGTAGTTGAGTCGGAGATTTGACAGAAATAGCTCCAGAAAGGAGTATCGTGCCATTCTAAGTCTTGATACATCATAGGTACAACGCAAATAGGGAAATCGCCTGAAATACCACCACCAATTTGGAAAAATCCTATACCTTTACCTTTTGAGTTTTCTTTGTACCACGATGAAAGCCACATCATGTATTCAATACCCGATTTTACGGTTTGGGGTTTTAGTTCGCCTTTTATGCAGTACGACGCAAAAATATTTCCCATAGTACTATCTTCCCAGCCGGGAACTACGATAGGTAAGTTTTTTTCGGCAGCTGCAAGCATCCACGAATTTTTTGGGTCTATTTCGTAATCTTTTTCCATAACTTTGCTGTTGAGCAGCTTGTACATATACTCGTGCGGGAAGTAGCGTTCGCCTTTTGCTTCGGCATCTTTCCAAATTTTTTCAATATGATGCTGTATTTTTCTAAATGCTTCTTCTTCGGGAATGCAGGTATCGGTTACACGATTTAATCCATTTTGCATTAAATCCCATTCGTCCTGTGGTGTTAGGTCACGATAATGAGGCACTCGTTTGTAATGCGAGTGTGCAACAAGATTCATAATATCTTCTTCAAGATTTGCTCCTGTGCAGGTTATTATTTGCACTTTATCTTTTCTAATCATTTCGGCAAGCGAAATTCCAAGTTCGGCTGTACTCATAGCACCAGCCAATGTAATCATCATTTTACCACCTTCTAGCATGTGGGCTTCGTAGCTTTTTGCTGCATCTACCAATGTGGCTGCGTTGAAATGGCGATAATGATGCAGAATAAAATTTGATATTGGTCCTTTATTATTCATAACTATATTTTTTTGTTAGCAAAGATAAACATTAAACATCAATTAATGTGTTATTTTGTTTTAAACGATAAAATATGTACGCTCACAGCTACGGCAATAAAAAGCAGAAGTATTTTTACAAGTATTATTTCTACAAAGCAAATAGCTGAAATTAAAATAGTTACCCATAAGGTTGTTATAGAAACAATTTTAACTTTTTTGCTTATGGCTCTTGTTGCAATAAAATCTTGCAGATATTTCCCCCAAATTTTATGGTTCAAAAGCCAGTTATGCCATTTGTCAGAACTTTTAGAAAACAAATACAAAGCCAGCAGCAGAAAAGGAGTTGTTGGAAGTACAGGCAAAAAAGCACCGACAATTCCGAGTGCAACACACAAAAATCCCAATATTATTAATATTTTTTTCAAAACTCAAATTATTAGTTTTGCAAAAATATAATTTCCATAGAGGTAAATTATATCGGCTAATTTATAATTTTGCCGACTCAATTACAAAAAAGAAATTATTATGATGAAGAAAAACAATTTATATCTCTTGAAAGATTACTTAGTAATTATTTTAGGAGCGTTTATATATTCCGTAGCCATAACCCAGTTGATTATGCCCCACAAGTATGTTACAGGAGGCTTGACGGGTGCAGCCATTGTTTTAAATTATGCTACTAACATTCCCGTATCTTCAACAATATTGGTATTTAACGTCATTTTGTTGATTATTGGATTAAAAATATTAGGAAAACAGTTTTTGGCTAAAACCATTGTCGGTGCTTTATCCTTAGCCTTTTTTATAGGAATTTTCGAACGATTTGTTCAATTAAACATATTAATGGACGAACCTGTATTTGCCGGAATTTTGGGAGCTTTTATTGGTGGAACCGGATTAGGTTTGGTGCTTTCGGCAAACGGCAGTACCGGTGGTGTTGACATTATCGTTATGATTATCAACAAGTACAAAAATATCACCCTAGGTAAAGCGATGTTGGCTATAGACCTGATGATTGTGTGTTCTTCATATTTGGTTTTCCAAAGTTTGGAAACAATAGTTTATGGTATTATTATTCTTTGGGTTACAACCTATTCGGTAGATGTTATTGTGAACGGAGTAAGGCAGTCGGTGCAAATTTTCATTTTTTCCAACGAATATCAAAAAATAGCTACCGCTATTAATGAACAAATGAAACGTGGTTGTACTGTTGTCGATGGTATTGGTTGGTATTCTAAGAGTCAGCAGAAAATAATAATAGTTATGGCAAAAAGAACGGAATCGGTTGCCATTATGCGTATAATAAAAAATATAGATCCCAAAGCCTTTATAAGTCAAAGTACTGTTATGGGTATTTATGGCGAAGGGTTTGATAAGATTAAGTAGGGTTGTCCCGAAGTTTCGGGATGTTGCGTGTTGCGTGTTGCGGGTTGCGACACTTCGCTCATTGAGCTAGTGCCCACCGAGCGTAGCCGAGGTGTCGAAATGTCGAAGTGCTGCATGTTAATTTTGTGCTCACACTCGATTTGCAAAATCAAGCGAGCGTGGTGGTTTGAGTAGTCCCGATATTTCGGGATGGCGCGTGGTTCGTGTTGCGAGTTTTAGAAGTTAGAAATCAGAAATTAAAAATTGTCAGCATTAGTTAGCTTTTTCTGAGCTAGCGTGATTCTATGATTTTGTTGAACTGTTTTGTAATAAAAAAATTCCCTTTTTATGCAATCAATAAACAGCTGTGTTTGCAAACTTTTCAACTTCTTGTGGTGTGCGGTGAGCAGATAAGGCATTTATTTCAAAAGGAATTTCAAATTCATCAAATAACTTTGCCGATTGTTCCATTACTTTTAGGTCGCTGGTGCTACCCATAATTATACTTACAATTGCTTTCATCTTTTTAATTTTTTTCCAGAAGTATAATAATTGTGTGTTTTATCAAAGTGAGTCAATTATATTTTGAATAAAAATTCTTGCTTATAAAATAATTTGTATAGTAATTGTTGTAAAGAAGTTAAAAAAACAACAAAAAAAGTTAAAAATATTTGCAAATGTGATATATGGTTTTTAATTTTGCAGAGATATCTACTAGTTACGAACCTAAAAAATGAAATCATGAAAACATTACTTAAAACATTTTTATTAGCTTTCTTAGCTCTTATTATTCAGCTAACAAATGCACAAACATTATCTAAAGCTGAATATGATATGTATTCTGCCCTTTTTGCAAAAGATGCACTATATAGGGATAGCGTGATGAGTACTTTACCACCGCCTACTTATTCTCAAGAACCTTTGACTGTATCTACCGTATACAGTACGCGTGCTAGTGCCTCGCGGTCTTCCAATACTAAAAAAATACTAATAATTGCAAATAATTCAATTTATCAACAAACAAAAAGTAAAATAAAGAGGTATGCAGATGATGTGAGTCGCACTTATCGTTGTTGGGTAATTATTAGAACTGTTACCGGGGGTACACCCGAGGATATTAAAAATGTAATTATATCTGATTCCACATATTTAAAGGGAGTTGTATTTATAGGAGATATACCTGCTGCATATTACGAAGTTGACCATGATCATCCACCGCGCTATTTGTACAGTTATTGGCAATGCGAATTGTTTTATATGGATTTGGATGGTGTTTGGGAAGATACCGACGGTAATAATATTTATGATAGCCATACGGGTAATGTTGCTCCTGAAATATTTGTTGGTAGAATATCTACTGCGCACATGGATCAGAATTTTACGGAAAAGGAAGGCTTAGAAAACTATTTAGACAAGTTACACAACTTTTATATGGGCAATGTACAAATTAATAATAAATACGCATTGGCATATACTGATACGGACTGGGCAAATAGTTTTGCTATGTGTAATCACATTGGAAATTTATATGGCACCGGCTATTATCACAATTTTAACGCTATTAATAATCCTAATCATGGTAAAACTGATTATTTGGAGAAGCTTGGCGATACAACGTATGAGTTTATACAACTTGCTGCTCACTCAGCTTATGATCATCATGCTATAGTTCATGGCAATTCAAATCATAACGTTATTCCAGAAAATGTAGTTAATACACCCCCCCAAGCAATAGCATATAATTTGTTTTGTTGCAGTGCTTGTCAATGGCCCATATACAATCCTAACCCTAATAATAGGAAATTGCATATCGGGACAAGTTATATTTATAACAGCAGCCCTAGAGCTCTTACGGTAGTTGGAAGTACTAAAACAGGCTCAATGCTTGGATATAAAAATGTGTTTTATCAAAATTTAAATTCAAAAAAAGTCATTGGCGAAAGTTTTTTAGAGTGGTGGAAATTGTTTGGAAATAATCATTACCATGAACTTGTCATATGGTACTACGGTATGTGTATTTTAGGAGATCCGATGATAAGTATGTTTCAGAATGATTATGCTCGTATAGATTTATGTGTTAGAGATTCAAATTTTGATTACGGTGAAGAGCCTAATACTTTTTGTATAGGTGGTGATTATTGGGAAAGTCCTGATATTTGGGTAAGACATTATAATGACACAATAACTAAACATGTAAATCCGGAATATGAACCGAATAGACCTAACTATGTAAAAGTTAGAGTTAAAAATATTGGTACTCTACCAAATGAAGGTAAAGAAAAGTTGTTTTTGCATTGGACGGCAGCGCTAGGAGGTAATTGGCCGGGGGCTTGGAGTGATAGTTGTTCAGTTTTAAATCCAAATACCGGACAATATGTGCAATGTGGTGGTTTAATTGATTCATTAACTATCCCCATTATACAACCAGGCGAAGAAACTATTCTTACGTTTCCGTGGCTTGTTCCAAATCCGGCAGATTACTCCTCCTCAGCTGGGGACCCAATTAATTTTGGTTTTCTTGCCAGAATTATTTCTGAGAAAGATACTATGGCTTTTCCCGAAGGACCAAGAACGCTAGAAAATATTAAGAATAATAATAATATTGCAGGCAAAAGAGTATACATTGTTGATCTTGATATTATAAGCAGTAATCCCACAAATCCTGGCAGTTCTACTATCATTCGAAATCCTTCAAATAGATTAAAGACTATAGATTTACAGTTTATTGCCGATACTTGTGATTTAAATGAAGAAATATATAAAAATGCCGAAGTAAGAATAACTATGGATAGCACAACGTATAACGCTTGGGTAGCCGGTGGGTCACAGTCGGAATATTTGTTGCCAGGCAAAAAGAATAATGAAAAAATTGTTTCTGACAATAATGCAAAACTGTTAAATATAACTTTAAACCCCTATGAATACGGGATTGTAAATGTTTCGTTTAATTTTTTAACCAAAAAATTAAATAGTAAGCCAAAATATACATATCATGTCATTTTAAAAGATGCTAACACAGATAGTGTAGATGGAGGCTTAACATATATTATTAATAATAATGATAGAGACCCTTTTTATGCTAATATTGATATAGAAGAAAATGCAGCAAATCAGCAGGTTACATTAACAGCTCAAGATATAAATGAGCCTTCTATTTATAATTGGTACAATTCTCAAGGTGACCTAATTTATTCGGGTGAAGAAATAACAGTTTCAAATAATGTAAATAGTACTTATAAATTAGAAGTAATTTCATTAACAGATGGTTACAAAGACTATGAAAGTGTAACTATTAATGAAAACTTAGGTTCAATACAGTCAATTTCACCTAATCCGGCTAGTTATAACATAAACATACAATATCAGCTATATAATGCCAATACGGCAAATATTACAATTATTGACTTAACTGGATTAAATTCAATATCAAACACTTATATTATTGATTTAAATTTAAATTCGATAAATATTGATATATCAAGTTATCCGATTGGCACATACTTAGTTTACTTAGTATGCAATGGCAAGATTGCGGATGTAAAACAATTAATCAAACAATAACTACACACAAGCAGTAAAACAAATAATAAAACATTAACAATGCAAATAATAAAACATTATGAAAACACTAAACAAATTAGTAAAAATTTCAGTATTAAGCTTATTTTTACTTTTAACATTTTCGCTTAATACTTTTTCGCAAAACGTTGAAACAATAACAGGTAAACTTGTTACCAGACCAGACCCGCCAATCAGTTATCCTTATGGTGGGCCATTATTATATTCGGTACGCTCAGGAGATATTAACTATATTACTACCATTAATGGGCAACGTGCTGGTTTAGAATATTTTGGCTCATTGTTCGAGCTTAACGATAGTGTTAAAGCCGACGGATATATAACAATGAAAGTAGATTTTTTGGGTGAAAATTATTACGAAATTGAATTGGAAAGTATTGAGAAATTAGCTTCAGCACCCGGTATTGAAACAATAAAGTGTATTGTACACGTTTCAGCTAATCCTGCTGTTACTTACCCACCATTACCAGGCATGGATTGGGCAATAATAGTTACAGATAGTACTTATTGGACACAAGAAAATGTAAGATATTTAACGGAGAACGGGCAATGGTTTAATCCCAATTTACCTCTTATTATTGGAAATAATCAGTTTACGAATGGGGATTCGGTTGTCGTAACCGGTTGTACTAAGGTGCATTATAATATTCGTAACGAACCGTACTATACATTTGATATTGGCAATGGTGGTGGTATTGAATTTCTTAGAGTTAAAGAATTATTTGGGACAAATATCACCGTTTTGCCCAATCCTAACAATGGTATCATGCACATAAACTCGCCGTATTATAAAGTTGAAAATATTGGTGTTTACACCATAAACGGCAAGTTGTTACAACTATACAACAATATTAACCAAAACAATTATAAAATAGATAGTATTAAAGAAAAAGGGACATTATTGGTGAAAATAATACTAAGTAATAAGCAAGTAGTTACAAAAAAGGTTGTAGTGTTGTAATTATAAAATATTTAGTTAAGCAGACACCATATTTTATTTTTTACTTTTTACTGTTCTGGGTTGCGGGTTGCGTGTTACGTGTTGCGTGTTTCGGGTTGCGTGGTTCGTGTTGCGGGTTGCGGCACTTCGCTCACTGAGTGCCGAAGGCGTATCGAAGTGTCGAAGTGCTCACACTCAAATTGCAAAGTCAAGCGAGCGTGGTGGTTTGAGTAGTCCCGATATTTCGAGATGGTGCGTGTTTTGTGGTAATTAGCAATTATCAATTATTCCCGAAACTTTGGGGTTCATTGCTTATTGCACCGATCACTCCCGAATTCTCGGGACAAGCCACCACCAATCACTGCTAAAAGCCAATAGCCAACAGCCAATAGCTTTCATTTCCCAAAAATTAGATTACAATAAATTTTGCAGTAGAAACAGATATTATTACATTTGTAAAACCAAATAATATTAATTCTACTATTATGATTTACTTTTTTGACAACAACGGTACATTATACGTGCTTAGCAGCAGAAATGAATTAAACACGCCAGATAAGCAAAAGCTGTCGTGGCTTTTCGGCAATGCTTCCATTATTGATAAAGTTGAGGGCAATTACGTTGGTCCGCGTATTGAGATGATTACACCATGGAGCACCAATGCCGTTGAGATAACTCAAAATATGGGTATTGACGGAATTGAGCGAATAGAAATGTTTAGAAAAGTGCACGACGATAACGTTGATATTGACGAAATGCAGCAGAGTTTGTTCCAAAACATAGACGAAACAATATTCGACAACGACAATGCAATAGCACCAATACTGTACATTGAAGATATTAGAAAGTACAATCAACAAGAGGGTTTGGCTTTATCGGAAGAAGAAATACAATATTTGGAAGAAGTAAGTCGAAAAATTGGTCGCAAGCTCACAGATAGCGAAGTGTTTGGGTTTTCGCAAGTCAATTCGGAGCATTGCAGACATAAAATATTTAACGGAAAATTTATAATAGACGGAGTTGAAAAAGAAAAGAGTTTGTTCCAATTAATTAAGCTCACTTCGGCTACCAACAAAGGCAAGATAGTTTCGGCATATAAAGACAACGTTGCCTTTATAGATGGACCTGAGGTAGAACAATTTTACCCTAAAAATCCCAATAAAGCCGATTTTTTTACCACAAAACCTATTGATACGGTTATCTCCTTAAAAGCCGAAACCCACAATTTCCCAACCACAGTAGAGCCATTTAACGGAGCCGCAACAGGTTCGGGAGGCGAAATACGCGACCGCCTTGCAGGCGGAAAAGGTTCTATACCACTTGCCGGAACAGCTGTGTACATGACCAGCTATCCGCGTTTGAACGAAGTTGAGTTTAAGCATAAATTAAAAGCTCGTCCTTGGTTGTACCAAACGCCTTGTCAAATACTTATCAAGGCATCTAACGGAGCCAGCGATTTCGGAAATAAGTTCGGACAGCCGCTTATTTGCGGTTCGGTGCTTACCTTCGAGCATGAAGAAAACAATGTTTACTACGGATACGATAAGGTTATCATGCTTGCAGGCGGCGTTGGCTTTGCAAAAAAATCCGACAGCATTAAGGAACATCCACAAAAGGGAGATAAGGTTATAGTAATGGGTGGCGACAATTACCGAATTGGTATGGGTGGAGGTGCTGTTTCGTCGGTGGATACCGGTAAATACAAAAGCAGCATTGAGCTTAACGCAGTTCAGAGGTCTAACCCCGAAATGCAAAAGAGAGTTTACAACGCCATAAGAGCCATGTGCGAAGCTGATGATAATCCTATTATTTCAGTTCACGACCACGGAGCCGGAGGACATCTAAACTCTTTATCGGAACTTGTTGAAGACCAAGGAGGCGTTATTTATTTGGACAAACTTCCGATTGGAGATAAAACGCTTTCGGCTAAGGAAATTATTGGAAACGAATCGCAGGAGCGTATGGGATTAGTCATAAGTCCCGACAAAGTCGAAGTTATGAGCAAGGTTGCTCAGCGCGAAAGAGCTCCGTTTTATGTTGTTGGCGAAGTTACAGGCGACAAAAATTTCTCATTTATTGACCGAACAAATAATACCAAACCATTAGACCTTCCGTTGGAATATCTTCTTGGTAAAACGCCGCAAACAGTTATCACCGATAAGGAGGTAACAAAAACTTTCGACGAAATTACATTTTCGGAAGATAAATTTACCGATTATCTTAAAAATGTTTTGCAGTTGGAAGCTGTTGCTTGCAAAGATTGGCTTACAAATAAAGTTGACCGCTCGGTTACAGGCAAGGTTGCAATTCAGCAGACAGCAGGACCTTTACAGCTTCCGCTCAACAATTTGGGTGTTATGGCTTTGGATTACAACGGACAAAAAGGTGTGGCTACTTCTATTGGACACGCTCCAATTGCAGGCTTAATCGATCCGGGCGTAGGTTCTAAACTTTCGTTGGTCGAATCCTTAACCAACATAGTTTGGGCTCCTTTAAGCCACGGATTGCAAGGTGTTTCGCTAAGTGCCAACTGGATGTGGGCATGCAAAAACGATGGCGAAGATGCAAGATTGTACAAAGCTGTTGAAACTATCAGCAAGTTTGCAATAGAAGTCGGTGTTAATATTCCTACAGGTAAGGATTCTCTTAGCATGACTCAAAAATATTCCGACGATAAAAAAGTATTTGCTCCTGGAACGGTAATTGTTTCGGCTGTAGCAGAAGTCAGCGATATTAACAAAGTTGTGCAAACACCTTTAAAACCTGTTAGCAATACGCAATTGCTATACATAGATTTTTGTAATTGCAACTTCGATTTAGGCGGAAGTGCTTTTGCCCAAACTCTTAACAAAGTTGGCACTAAAGCTCCAAATCCTACCGATACCAACTACATAGTCAGATGTTTTAATGCGATTCAGCAACTTATAAATGAAGAACTAATATTGTCCGGACACGATGTTTCTGCCGGCGGCTTAATAACCACGCTACTTGAAATGACGTTTAGCCACAACAATTTAGGACTAAAAATAAATTTAAACGATTTCGAATTGGAATCCACAACACAATTGTTATTCAGCGAAAAGCCAGCCGTAGTCGTTCAAATTAAAGACGTAGAAAAGGTTACGTCAATATTAGAACAAAACAATATAAGTTTCAAAACTTTGGGTGCTGTTGTTTTGTCTGATAATGTGAGTATAACTCACAACAACAAAAATATTGTTCTGCCAATTTCCGAATATAGAGATGTATGGTATAGTGTTTCGCACAAGATGGAACTTCTGCAAGCCAATAAAACCAAGGCAAACGAAAGAAAGGACAATATTTTCAGACAAGAAAGAGAATTTATTTTTCCAAGTAATTTTACAGGAAAATTATCTGATTACGGCTTGCCGCTTAATCAATCGGCGAAACGACCAAAAGCCGCAATAATACGCGAAAAAGGCGTAAACGGCGATAGAGAAATGGCTTGGAGTTTATATTTAGCAGGTTTTGATGTTAAAGACGTGCACATGAGCGATTTAATGTCGGGAGCTGAAACTTTGGAAGATATTAACATGATTGCTTTTGTAGGCGGATTTTCAAATTCCGATGTGTTAGGCTCGGCAAAAGGTTGGGCAGGAGCTTTTAAATACAACGAGAAGGCAAACGAAACCATCAGAAACTTCTACAAGCGTAGCGATACACTTAGCTTAGGAGTTTGCAACGGTTGTCAGCTTATGACAGAGCTAAATCTGATTACAGGCATAGAAACCAACGGACCAAAAATGCACGACAATGAAAGCAAAAAATTTGAATCGTCGTTTTTAACCGTTACAATTCCCGAAAGTCCTTCGGTAATGCTTAAAACGCTGCAAGGAACTAAATTGGGAGTCTGGGTTGCACATTTTGAAGGCAGATTTGACTTTTCAAATTCAAGCGACAACTTTAATATTGCAGTTCAGTACGCTTTCGATAATTATCCATGCAATCCTAACGGTTCGCCGTACAATACCGCCGCAATTTGTAGCCCCGATGGACGTCATCTGGCTATTATGCCGCACTTGGAAAGAGCGATACTTCCATGGCAATGGGCATATTACAACAGCGATGAAAAGCACCAAGTTACACCATGGATTGAAGCATTTATCAACGCTCGCAAATGGATTGAAAACAAAATGTAATTTGTGCGATATTATTGACAGATTTTACAACATAACATTTGTTAAAAATAATATACAATAAATATTTACGTTTATCGTTATTTCAAAAAGCATAAATATATGAACACTAAAAATTTAGGTTACAAAATAGCTATCGGTGTACTCGGCTTACTTATAATTATAATGGGTTGGGTTTTAATTAAACAAAGCAGGCAAAGTCGAGAAATAATTGAAGAAAGGAAGTTAGAAATAGCAGAGGAAAAAGAAATTATCACTCAACAGTTAGATTCTTTGCTTCTTGAACACAACAAGATAAAAGAACATTTTGGAGTAATGAACAACGAGCTGCATTTAAAAGACAGTATTATTAACGCTAAAGCCAATGAAATTAAGACTTTGCTAAGTGTTAAATCGGAATTGAAACTTGTTAAGCAAAAATTTGCTCAACTTCAGCAAATTACCAAAGGTTACGAAAAAGAGATAGATTCTTTGCACAAGGTTAACACAAACCTGATGACCGAAAACACTAAGATAAAGTTGGATTATTCTATAGAACAGAAAAAGAATTTATCGCTACAGCAAGACAAAGAACAATTGACCGAAAAGCTTTCGGATGCTGCTGTGTTGCGTGCATATAAAATTACCGCCGAAACCTTTAACCAAAGAGGTCTTGATAAAATCAGAGCTACAAACAAGGCAAACAGAACTAATGTTATAAAAGTTTGTTTTACAGTTGGCGAAAATCAACTTGTTAAGAAAGGATATACTCGATTTTTCGTGAGAATTGCCAAACCAGATAATTCAATATTAACCAAGAGCAACGATTACGTATTTCAGTTTTTAGGACAAGATTTGCAGTTTTCGTGCATGCAAACGCTTAACTACGAAGGAGATGCCGTTGATGTTTGCACCGAATACCGATTGGCAGACGTTGCAGAGCCGTTGCCTAAGGGACTTTATCACGTAAATATTTTTACCGAAGAAAGAGAAATAGGTCAAACATTGTTTGACTTGAAGTAATTTATAATTTCATTTGTCGTTGTCAGATTCGAGTTGCGGGTTACGGGTTAGTTTCGAGTTCCGAGTTTTTAGTTCCGAGTTTTGTTCCGAAAATTCTGGATCAACTCCTGACTCATAACTCTCCCGAAACTTCGGGACAGAACTTTCGACTCCTAACCACCACTCACCAACCACCATTCACCGCAAAGCACGTTCTTTTTCATGCTTTTATCAGACAATAATGAATACCATTACATACCTACTACTTCTCCGACAACCTTAATACTACTGTTTCGTGCGATTTTATATTCAGTTTGATAGTATTATTTTTTATTTTAAACGATTTCTTACTCCAAACGTCAAAAGCTGTGTTTTTACTACCAACACCGAGTTGTTTAGTGTTTAAATCATAATTTATAGCTTCGTCAGAAATGTTAAGTATGCCAATGGCAATATCGCTGTTGGATAATTCTTTTACGAATATTTGAATATTATCGTTGCAAACAACTCGCTCGGCTTGTATTCCAAGTTTATCCTGATTTATTTCAATAATATCTTTATTGAGCAAAATGTTTTTTGTTGCGTCGTTCATGTTGCTGATATCGCATGTAATCATAAGCGGAGCAGCCATTAAGCACCACAAGCTCATCTGCGATTGGTATTCAATATCGTTGCAACCAATTCCGCCCAAATCTCCCGAAGGTCCTTTTTTTCCGTACAAACCCACAACCAACATATCGGGGTCGTTCCAAGCACCTATTTCGGCGTATTTGTAAAGCGGAGCATTAAAATTCACAATATCCAAAATACCCATTCCAACCCACGTCTCATCTTTAATTGATTTGGGAGGTTCTTTGCTTTTCCATTTATCTCTTACGTCGCCGGTAGTTCTCCACAAATTACCGCCTACTTTTTTACCCCAAAGCCACGGCTCTCTTTGTCCCCACTCGCATATGGAAAAAACCATATCTCTTCCGCAATTCTTCACGGCTTCAGCCATAACCGAGTAGCGTTCAATTGCAACAACCCAATCTTCGGGAGCATAGCAATAATCGTATTTTAAATAATCGAAACCCCATTCGGCAAAGGTTTTGGCATCTTGAGCTTCAAAACCGAAACTACCGGTATATCCGGCACAAGTCAGTTGAGCTGCATCGGAATAAATACCTATCTTTAAACCCAAACTGTGTACATAATCGCACAAAAATTTCATTCCCGAAGGAAATTTTTCTTTGTCGGGAATAATATTGTTTTTACTATCTCTACCACCTTGCCAGCCGTCGTCAATTATGATGTAGTTGTAGCCGGCATCTTTCAATCCGGTGCTGACAAGAGCATCAGCCATTCTAATAACATCTTTTTCTGTAATGTTATCGGCAAAATAATTCCAGGTTAAAAATCCCATAGGAGGTGTGGGAGCTAACGTTTTTTTTGTTTCGGACTGAGCCATCGCTACAAATGCGAAATAAAGCAGTAGCAGTACAATAAATAAGCGTTTCATAATTTTATATAGTTTGTAAATTTATATTGCAATAATACAAATTTTATCATAAAGTAAGAATTCTGAGTGATAAACCACTAATTTGTTTTACAATAAAAAAGCCTGTACAAATCGTATGTACAGGCTTTTTGCTTTATTAATAATTAAAACCTACTTAATGATAAGCTTTTTAGCACTTGTCGTTTTGTTATCCGAAACAATAACCGTGTATGCTCCCGAACTTAAGTTTAGATTTAAGTTGTTTACATATCTGCCGTTGGTTTCAATATTCTTTTGTTGGTAAACAATGCTACCAGCCATGTTTATTATACGAATACTGATAACGCTAGCTTCGGTATTTACAAAAGTTAGTTTAAAGTTACCGCTATTTGGATTTGGTGTTATATCAAATCTGAAATTATCGGCACTTTCTTCAACTCCGAAAGTGTTTGTAACCAAAATTTCAAGTTCTTCCGACCATAGACTTTCGCTACAAGCGTTAGTTGCTTTTACTTTAATTTTAGCAGTTCCTTTAAAATTATTATCCCACTCAATGGTAGCATCACTTTCAGTCGATGCAATAGTTCCGGCGTTAGCAGGCGAAACTTCCCATTCGTAGTCGTGAGCTTCGGCAACAGGATTGACGCTAATATCTGTAGTAAGTCCGAAGTACAAGTCAACATTTGCAGGACCTGTAGGTTTGTTAGGATTTGAAGTAATAATTTGTTTTACTTCAACCATCTCTACTACTGTATTTTCGCAGTTTTCGTTACCCTCGGTAATACTTAATGTGAAGTCGCCGGCAACGTCCCAATTAACTTCTATTTGGTTAGTACCTTGACCCGAAATTATATTACCGCCCGAAATTTCCCAATTGTAGGTATTGCCTTCAACAAATGGAGTTTGATATGTTTCGGTATCGTTTTTACAAACTGATAAACTACCGGTTATTTCAGGACTTGTATTAGCATTTAAGGTAACATTTTTAGTAGCTGTAGTGCTACAGTTTTGTGAGTTAGTTTCGGTAACTGAAACAGCATCGGCACTTGTGTTATTATCCCAAACAACGGTAATGGTATTTGTACCTTGTCCTTCAATAATTGTTCCTTGCGTAACTTCCCACTGATACGTGCTACCTGCAACCGACGGTGTGCTGTAAATGTATTCGTTTTTAGTACACAACACTTCTTCACCTGTAATAATAGGATTAGGACCTAAAATAACGTTCAATGTCATATCCGACGAAGTTGGTGCACACGATTCATTTGAAGCGCTAAGTGTTAGAACAACACTTCCTGCTGCAGCATCTTCCGTACTTGCTGTATAGCTTGGATTAAGAGCATACTTGTCGGAGAAAGTTCCGGTTCCGCTCGTAGTCCATAGCAATGAAGTATAATTATCGGCAGTAGCATCCGACAAGTCAAATGGTGAGTTACTACAGCAACTACCATTTTGTCCGGCGTGTGCAGTAGATGGTTGCTGTACGGTAACAGAAACACTATCGACAGCAGTACCCGTTGCACCATCAACTGTAAGTATAAGCACAAAGCCGCCGTTTGCTATATCTTGGCTACTAGGAGTGTATCTTGGTTTTAGTATAGTGTTGTTATTAAATGTTCCGCTTCCTGTGGTTGTCCATTCTATAGTGTTGTAGTTGGAAGCTTCTCCTTTACATAAAAAGATGTCGTTTTCACACACATAATCGTCGAAACCTGCGTAGCAAGATGTTTTAGGTTCAAGAGGGAAGTTGATAAAGTCTAACCAAGCACAATCTTCACCTGCCGAGCCGCTACCGTTTTTATAGTAAATCCATTTTAAAACACGTTGACCTTGCTCAATTGGGAAAACAGCTCTGTTCCAACCGGTAATTCCGTGGAAAGTTTCTTGAAGAACATTATCTATAAAGAATTTGAGTCCGTCTCCCGAAGTTTCTGTAGAAACTTTGTACATAAAGCTAATACTATCCGTAACCGGAAAATCATATTGTAGAATTAGCTGAGACGATTGGTAATGTGTAATTTCACCCGATTTTGCCGAATAACTTCCTTCGTAAGGACCTACATTAGTTATTGTCCAGTTTTTATTTCCACCATGTTGCCATTCAAATTTTGTGAAGTCGCCGGTTTCCCAGTCTTCAACAAGCAAACCTATTGGCAGTTCAAAAGTTTTGTTAGCGCTATACCTTCCACAAGTTGCATTTGTGATAAGGTCTGTTTTCATACCTGTGGGAGCATTGGGGTGGACTGATAATGAATATTCGGCGAATTGAGCGCCCATTGGGTTAATATTTTCAATAACGTATGTGTTGTTTTCCAATGTAATTAAGCCAGTTGTTACCGAAATTTGAACCACAATGTTTTGGGCTAAAGAGTGTCCTGAGTTTCCTACTTTAACTTTTAAAATTGCCGATTCGCCCGGGTCAAGTCTGTTATTTCCATTTCCACCTTGCGAGTCATCAATAGTAAATTCGCTGATGTACAACTGAGGAGCGTTGCATGTAACTGAAATATGGCTTTTCCAGGTATCGCTGCCGTCTGTAGCAAAAACATCAAGAATTTTTGTGTATTGGTCTGGAACATTGTCGGCAATTTTTATTTTAAATCCGTTTTCAATAGTAACGGTTTGTTTTGAAGGAATGCTAGGATATAATTCTGTACCATCAACAATGTTAATATACGCATCGCCACCCGTTAAATTAACTGTTACGTTGTGAGCATCGGTGTTTCCTAAGTTCTTTTCGGCAAGAGATAAAAATACGGTTTCGTCAAAATCTATAACATTGTTATTATTGCCCAATTCATCGTTAATAGTATAACTATCGGTAACAACGTACGGATTATCTGCCGAAATTATTAAGAAGCTGGATGTGTGTCGGTAGTGATTAGTTTTAGTAACAACAACCTTAACATTCTGTCCTACTGCAGGAGGAGTAAAGGGAACTTCAAGTATATTACCTGTTCCTGTGGCTGTAGCAAGAATTTGTCCGTTATGTGTTAATGCTATGGTTGAGCCGGCGTCGGCTTTAATACCGATAGAAGTAGCTACTTCTATCATAACTTCAGGGTGCATAACGGTTAGGTTTTGAGGTACTTCACTAAAAAGTTCCAAGAATGCATCTCCGTGGTGGTGGAAAAGGTGATATGTAACAAGTTTGTTTTGGGTATTGTAGGGCCACGAAGACTGTTGTAAGAAGTATTTACCAGCCACGTTAGCAAAAGCCGGCAATATTCCACGCGGAGGGTTAGGACCTTGTTGTCCGTAGTCGGGCATAAAGTCGGGCCACATCATATCAAAAAATCCCCAGGCATAAGTATCGTTAACGAATGAATACGAAACTTCCGATGCGGCAGTAACACCTACAGCACCAGCGTTTTGTCCGCTATATTTATGGCGGTGGAATTTTTCGGCAAAACACTCGCCCGAGTAATTATATTTTCCTGTTAAACAGTTGAAAGAAAGTATAAACGACATTTTTCCAACGTTAGTAAGGTCGTTAATGTTATTATTAGTATAATCGGGTTCACCCCAGCCTGTTTCCATACCGTGGTCGCGGTGTTGTAGCAAAAAGGCTCCACTATTGATAGCGTTAGTAACCATTGTAGAGTTACCTCCCGTCCAGCCTCCAAGTTCAGCCGGAGTTGCAGGAATATAACCTAAACCGTTTGGTCCGAAATAGTTTACAACTGTTGCAGTATTGGTAGCAGTTGACCAAACTGAGCCAGGTGTACCTGAGTATATTGCGTTAATTCTAACGGGTTCTTTTCCATGTACATTTTTGAAATAACCGCCAACAACTTCCGAACATATCTGGAACCAGCGTTCTGTTTGCCAGCCCAATGCTGTAATAGGATTTTTATAGAAATTAGGTGCGGTTGGTGGAGTACGCTCGTACTCTAAAGTTTTGGTAACGAAAGTTTTTACTTGTTCTTCGTTGTTTGCCGTCATACGTGCCATCACCATATCGGGCATGTTATCGTTATTAACGTCTGCGTAAATATTGTCCGAAACGCAATAGTTGTTGTGTATTGGTGATGTAATATTTGTTTGAGCATCATTGCCATAGTCGCCTAGTAAAAGTACGGCAACAGGCGGAATGTCCCATGTGTTGTAAGCGTTGTGTATATAATTTTTTATGTCGTTTGTGCTGTTACCTCCAATTTCACTTAATGAAACAACTTTAGTTAATATTCCTT
>JAQVEX010000040.1 GCA_028697555.1 Lentimicrobiaceae bacterium
AAAAGTTACATCCTGATATTTCGGCACAAAGGGCATTTTTACACCCATTTTTTTTATCAAATCGGGGATGGAATATCTGTACGACAATAAATATCTCGAATTACTATTTTTAGAGAAATATCCTTCAGCACCTGCTTCTACACCATTATAACCGGCTTGTAGCCAAAATTCTCGTTTTTTATTGTTTCCGCTTCGCATATTCAAATCGAAGATACCCGACAAAGCATTTCCGTACGGAGCGGGCCACGCACTTAGATGAAAGTCGGAATTTGAAAGCAAATTGGTGTTCAGCAGCGTTACTTGTCCGCCTGTCATACCAACGCCTGCATTAAAGTGATTAGGATTGGCTATTTCTATGCCATCGATTATCCATTGTACGCCTAAAGATGAATTTCCACGAATGATAATATCGTTACGAGAGTCGTTTACGGGAGTAACACCGGCAAAACTACGAACCATACGAGCCGGATCGCCTAATGAACCTGCAAAGCGATAAGTTTCTTCAACGCTAAAACTTCTTGCTCCGGCATAGCTTAAATTGTTGATAGGTCTGCTTTTATCGCGTCGAGCAACAATTTTAACATCTTCTAACTGAATAGACGTAGGGTGTAAAACAGCATCAATAATAACTTCACGTCCGGAAGTAACAAGCACGTCAAACTGCTTGGTTTCAAAACCCATGCAACGTATTTCAATCACTCGTCGTCCGGTTGGCACTTGAAACGAAAACTCATTTTTTTCATCTGTTATGGTTCCAATGGTAGGTTCGCTTCCTACAACTAAGATTGATGCACTGAAAACTTCGTTTTCGGGATCTATAGATTTAACGGTTCCTCTGACGGTTTGTGTGAACTGTTCTTGAGCAAAAGCTGAAAATGTTAGACAAAATGCGAACAAAAAAGCAAGTGTTTTTTTCATATAGTTATTAGTTTAATATTTAAGATTGTTACGGGTTACGGGTTACGGGTTGCGGGTTGCGGGTTGCGAGTTGTGAACCTAAATACTCCCGACTCAAAACTCGGAACTCGAAACTCTTAACTTCGTTTTCCCAACCCTAAAAAAATTGGCATGTTGATACATACGTCTAAAATTAGAGACCGCACAAAAATAGCCACAACTTGGTTATATGCTAAATTCTAAATATTAAGTTTGTGTGAATTTTATGTTAATTCCAATTTCAGTAGCTGTTTCATATCGTTAGTCAAGGGAAAATCAGGTTTTTTGTATCTTTGTATTAAGTTTATACTTAAAATTTGATTAACAAGATGAGAAAAGTTATTGATACGGAGAGAATACCTATAAAACTTTGGCTTGACGATGCTGACGAAAACACTATGCAACAGGCGAAAAACCTTGCTAATTTGCCTTTTGCTTTCAAACATATTTGTCTGATGCCCGATGCACACTCCGGCTACGGAATGCCTATTGGCGGAGTTATGGCAACCGATGAAGTTATAGTGCCTAATGCCGTTGGTGTTGATATAGGTTGCGGAATGTGTGCTGTTAAAACGAATTTAAAATTTACGCCGCGTATCCAAAAAAATATGAAAGATGTTTTAGGCGATATAAGGGATAGAATACCGGTTGGGCATAATCACAACAAAAAGGCTCAAGATGAAAGTCTTATGCCTCAAGGCTACGATATTGACAGCATGCCTGTAGTGAAAAAGCAATACGCTTCTGCATTAAAACAGATTGGGACGCTTGGTGGTGGCAATCACTTTATTGAAATTCAGAAAGATAGCGATAATATCATTTGGATTATGATACACTCGGGTAGCAGAAATATTGGCAAGCAAGTCGCCGACCACTATAATAAAATCGCGAAAAACTTGAACAAACTGTGGTATTCATCTGTTGACCCTAAAGCTGACTTAGCTTTTCTGCCTTTTAAAACCGAAGAAGCACGCAAGTATTACAACGAAATGAAATATTGTGTTGATTTTGCGCTTGCCAATCGTAAATTGATGCTAACAAGGGTACAAGAAGTTTTTGCCTATTATTTTCCAAAAGTTACTTATGGCGAAATAATAAACATAGCCCACAACTACGCTACTTGGGAAACTCATTTTGGCAAAAACGTTGTTGTACACCGCAAAGGAGCTACTTCGGCACATAAAGGCGAGTTGGGAATTATTCCGGGTTCGCAAGGCACAAAATCGTATATAGTCGAAGGATTGGGCAATCCTGAGAGTTTTGCAAGTTGCTCGCATGGAGCAGGTCGTGTAATGGGACGTAACGAAGCTATACGCAACTTAAACCTTGAAGAAGAGCAACGCAAACTTGACAAAAAAGGAATTTTGCACGCAATTAGAGGCAAAAGAGATTTGGAAGAAGCACCTTCGGCTTACAAAAACATCACACAAGTAATGGCAAACCAAGAAGATCTGGTTAAAATAATAGTAGAATTGTCGCCTTTGGCGGTTGTTAAAGGGTAATGGTTTAAAACAAGGGTTTGTGTGTATAAACGCAATTACCTAATCAAACAAATAATTACCCATTTTTCAGGAATTCCTTCAAAATAATAGACTTTGTCGCCGTAGGCATCATTATATCTTAGAGTTTGACCATCTAGGTAGTAGAGTTTTTTGCCATAGGCATCTTTTGAACGGATGGTTTTTCCGTCGAAATAATATAATTTATCGCCGTAAGCATCTCTTGAGCGAACTGTATTACCGTCAATATAAAACACTTTTTCTCCGTAGGAATCGGTTCTTCTTATTGTGTTTCCATCAAGGTGAAATAACTTATTTCCGTAAGCATCTTTCGAACGCAAAGTATTACCGTCGACATATGCAATTTTATCGCCATAAGCATCTCTGATTCTTACAGTTTGAGCATCTGCAATACCGAACATCAGCAATATGGTTGATATTAATATTAGCTTTTTCATTTTATTTTGTTGTTAGACTTTATATTTATATCTCGTTGTATTTTTATCTCCAATTTTTTCAATTATTCCATTCTTAACAGCAAAATTCAAATCCCGACTTGCTGTTGCCGGAGAAATTTCCCTAAAATTCTTCAAATAGTCTTTTCGTGAAAAGTAGTCGTTTTTAGCAATTGATTTGAATATATTAATCCTGTCAATATTCGTTAAATTGATATTTTGGATATTCAGTAATTCCTCTAGTGATTCAAGGATTATTGAAAGCATAAATTCAATGAACACAGTAGAATCACCTCTATCATCAGATTTTCCAAGCGATTCGTAATACTGTTCCTGTCTTTCTTTTATTAATGTCTCAATTGGTAAAAATTCAAAAACAGGATAAGAGTCTTTTAAAATCAGCGTTTGCCATAATCTCCCCATTCTACCATTCCCATCGATAAATGGATGAATAAACTCCACTTCATAGTGGAATACACAACTTTTAATTAAAACTAAATCTTCATCATTGTTTAAATAATCAAACAAATCATTCATTAAAGAATAGATCATTTCGCTTGGTGGAGCAATGTGAGCAACCTTAGAGCCCTTTATAATTCCGACCGATTTACTTCTAAGTTTTCCTGCCGATTCAATGAGTCCGTTCATTAAAATTCCGTGCGCCTCACAGAATGATTCAAATTTATAAGGATTCAAATTGTCTAAATAGTTATAAACTGCAATTGCATTTTTAACCTCTAATATGTCTTTTTTAGGTCCAATTACTCTTTTATTCTCTACAATTGCAGTTATTTGCTCAATGGTCAATGTATTTCCTTCAATTTCAAGCGATGAGTGAATTGTTTTAATTCTGTTTTTCTTTATTAATTCTGTTGGTGGTTTATTCAAATGTGCGGAATTTACTTCTCCAATTTTTTCCGAAATTGAAGCAACCAACTTTAAAATCTTTCCGGTTATTATGTATGGTGGTTTCATACGATTAAATTTTTCTTTTCAGTTGTCGTATGCAACTCCCGATGAATAAATTTAACCATTCACTTAGGTGTAATAATTGATTAAATTTGTTCATGTTCGTTTCATATATTTTAGTCTTGATAGTATCAAATGATACTATCAAAGATAATGGATTTATTTCAAAACGCATTTAAGTGACTGATTTTCTTCCTCTACTAAAATAAAGCCAAAAGTCTAACTTACGAAACAAAAATACAATATTTTTAAATACAAAACTGGCAATATTGCGTTATTTTACTATTATATTTCTTAATTGTAATCGTAAAAGCCGGTCTGAGCCAATATTTTTTAAACACCTTAATATTTATTAGCGGCTGCCTGACAGAATTGAAAAAAGTAGATTGCAACAGATTTTATTTACCACATACAGCAGATGAATTGTATGCATCCACTGTTATTGAATAAATAAGAGAGAAACTGCTTTGTGCAATCAAATCTTCACTGTAATTATCGTATTTCTTAACATTGAATATGTCGTCCTGTACTGATTTAGAATACCCAATGCAACGATTATCAGAAAACTTGATTAACACAGAGTCACCAATCATGTTTATGTTATCTTCATATTGAAAAAGTCCAACAGTCTCACTTTTAGTAGTATGAGATGTTATTTGACCGCCGTTCAATATTGTATAGCTTTTAATCTGAATTTTATTGGAGTTAAAAACCAATAATTCCAAATCTTTGCCGGAAGAATTTTTATAGATATAATCAATAGTTTTGATTTTATCTACTTCTTTTTTACAACTAGTTGCTACTAGTAAAGTTCCGAGACTTAGGATGCCAATAAGTAAAAGGACTCTCCAGATTGTTTTGTGTTTCATTGTTGTATAAGTTTTTAATGTTATTTTATATCATTTTATTTATTTGAATCGCCTTATTTACCACTTAAAAATTTAGTAATTGCATTTTTAATACTCTCAGCTTCACAAACAGATAATCCGTGTCCACAATCGCTTTGTAATAACAGCAATTCGGCATTTAACTCTTTTGATAACTCTATTGCCGGAATTGGAGTAACAAGGTGATCCTGTGCCGCTGAAATAATTAACACATCTGCTTTTATTATATTTTTAATGTTCTCTTGAGTGCAGTTGGAACTCTTATAGATATCGTGCTGTAATATTGTTTTGATGCCTGCCAGATAGTCCTTTGGGTTTACGCGTGTGGAATATTGTTGTTTGAGAAAAATATCGAGACTATCAGGATTTTGAGTTTTTGCAAATAATGTTGGTGTATTTATATTCATCAGGAAAATGTTATAAGCCAATTTGTAGGCAAAATCGAGTTTTTGCGGATCTTGTCCGGCTTCAGTTAATAGGTCATCCATTGTCTGCCAAACAAGCATATCGTACGATGACAGCTTTGGAGTACCAACCATTGAGATGGCTTTGTCCATAAAATCGGGATAAGCCACAGTCCATTCAAGAGTTTGCATACCACCCAACGAAATTCCCATCACCGCATAAATATGTTTTATATTGAGATGATTTACCAACAGCAGATATTGAGAATTGACCATATCTCTAGTTGTAATTGTGGGGAAATCTTCTGTGTTTGAAGGAGATGACGAAACGCCGTTGGTTAAAGCATCGACAACTATTATATACAAACCGGAAGTATCAATCAAACTGTTTGCAAAACTGTTATTAATATGCTCACTGGTTCCGGCAAACCAAGTAGGAAATAAAACTACATTATTTTTTTCCGCATTCAATTTTCCAATTGTCCTGTAACCTACTACACAGTCTTTGATGATATATCCATTGGTCGTTTTGAAATCGCCTATATTAACTAATTGTAAGTCAGATTGAGCATTGCTCGTGCATATCAATGACAAAAGAGCTACGAATAAAAAAAATGATTTTAAGTTCATGTGTGATTTTAAATTTGTTGCAACATCCAATTCACGAAACAAATTTACAATATTCGTAAATATTAAACTTAAAATATTGTGTTTTTATTTTTCGGTAAATAATATTAATCAAAGCATCAGACTTTCTTAAACATTAAGAGCATTAAGGAATTAAGGAACATTAAGATACTCTTAACGATGACTTAATGAATCTTAACTCCTTAATGGTTAAAAAAAATGCAGATTACAACTTTTTGCACCTCTATTTTATTAAAAATCCGATTGAAAATGCAAAGTTAGGTGTTACTACAAGTCCTTTTGGATTATAATCTCGTTCTGTTACTCCAATTTCATTCGGTTTTGTACTGTCAACTATTTTATCAGTTTTTCGTCTATAAAGCCAAAATGCAGGACCTATATAAAACTCCGATGAAATCCGTTTTGAAATATGAAACTGATAGCCAAATACAGGGATTAATTCAATCTGAAAAATCTTTATATCCTGAGTATTCAAATAATCACCATGAAATCCCACCATCTCAATATTCTTCATCATACTGTATTTTACTACACCCTGTGTTCCCCAATAAAATCCAAATGGAGCTTTCTTTTTACCTATATAATGTCTAAATCCAACTAAAATTCTATAACCTGTGCTTGGAGTAAATTTTCCAAAATTCCATTCACCACCATTGCTAAACCAAGTCCTATTTCGATACGTGAGGTCTATTTCGATTGAATTTTTTTGTCCTATCGGTTTTTCTATGCTGATGTTAGGATTGAGTCCAATAAAATCTTGAAGAGGTCTTGTTTTTATTAGTGTAGTGTCAGGAAACATACAAAATCCTATAGTTGGTATTAAGAGGAATAAAATTATACTAATAGTAATTCTTTTCATTTCTTATTATTTTTGAGTGTAGCGGTTGGCAATAAGAAGCTTAGGGTATTTCTAAGCGCATACCTTTCAAGTTACCAAGCCGTTTATTAAATGTTATTTCGTTCAAATTTAGCATCTTCCGTCCTATGTTTTTTATTGCGTGTTGTAGGTTATTTTCATCATTTGCTTACCGCCTGAAATATCGCCATCATTGCCATCAAGTCAAACAGGAAGTGTATTATCATATTTGGCAGTAATCGTTTGCTCGATACAAAAATTACTCCAAAAACTAATGCAAAAATAAAGTAAAAAAGAAACTGACCGTATGACGTTACGGATATTATCCCGTGGGTAAGTACAAAAGCTATTCCCGCTGGTATTATTGCTAGCCATTTGTTGATTCTTATGTCTATCAACTTCGTAATTGCGTAACCACGATAAACTATTTCTTCACAAAATCCTGCGGTAAAAACCGTTATGATAAAAAAGATTCTATGCGGTGTTGTTTTTGGAAAGAAGTTCGATATTCCCGCCAATTTATTTTCGTCTATCGAAACATATTTCAAAGACCATTCTGTGAAGCCAAGCACAAGCAATGCAATGGTCAGGTATGATAGTACGAGAATTATGGTCTTCTTTGTGTTTAACCCATAACCAATATCACGGAATGTTCTATTTTCATGTTTCAGAAACGCTTTGACTACGAAAACACTTAGCCAATGCAGAACAATTATTCCGCTCCAAAAAGGGATAAATAAATCGCTATTCCCTTTTACAAAAAGTTCGTTAGCCCAAGGTGTCAGGCTGTACATAAAGTAAATTAGCGGAAATCCGACTAAAACAATCAATAAATTTCTTTTAGACTTGTCCATTTTAGTTCGTTTTTTTTAATGACCTACAACATCCAATTCACGAAGCAAATTTACAACATTCGCATATATTAAAATTAAAATATAGTGTTTTTTCTCTTTTTAGTTATTGAAATTTCCCTTAAAATTTTTATAAATTTGGGTTAATGTTATATATTATATAGATACTATTTTTCCTTAAATGTCAGCAAGTTACATTCGGTAATAGTAGTTTTCTATTTGTTCCATTTAGGAAATTTCCCTGTTAGCTTAGCGAAATCTTTTAGCATTTCAACTTGTGCTTTTTTCTGTTCGCCTTCACCATTCACTACGTACCAATAGATGTCAAGTGCATCTGTTTTGTCTTTTAACAACTGATAAGTCCAACCTATTTTTCTTGAGTTTTTATCGTAGTGAATTCCATTTACAATCTCGTTAAATAATCCACCGGAATTTGAGTAACCAATATAAACCAAGTCAATTTTTCCGTTTCTCAATTCTATTACTTTAAAAACGCCATCTTTGTCCTTAGGCGCATTGCAGACTTTTTCTAATTCGTCGTGTGCTTCAAAAAAGAAATGGTCGTTGTCTGTGTAATTTTGGGGCTCTTGAAACATAATCTATCTATTTATTTGTTATTTCACTTAATATGTCGGCTGTAATTATTCTATGAGTATGAGAATTAATTGTTAGTCTGACATTTCTTTTATTGCTTGTAATCTAATCCACGGAACAAATTTACAACATTCGTATATATTAAACTTAAAATATAGTGTTTTTATTTTTCGGTAAATAATATTGATCAAAGCATCTGACTTTTTTAAACATTAAGGGCATTAAGATACTCTTAACGATAACTTAATGAATCTTAACTCCTTAATGGTTAAAAAATCTATCATATTCTCCGCATTTACATTTGGTCTGCTCCAATATTTTTTTCTTGTATTAGCGGATTGATATATCTGTCTTTTTTGCGTTTGTTTTTATATTGTATGGCTTTTTCCGGACAGCGATGGTAACAGCTCAAACAAGCAACACATTTATCGCCAAAAATAATCTCGCCATTTTCATATTTAATGTTATTTACAGGACAAATACGAATACATTTACCACAATCGGTACATTTTTCCGTTATTTTGAAATCCTTGACCAACTTATGAAAAATCTTACGGTTTTCAAGATGTTTAGGCGTCCATTTATCTTTTTCGGGCTTTGGAATTACAATTTCCTTATCTTCACGTATGACTTCAATAACAGGTTTTATACGTTTGGGTGCTTTACGTAAAACCATATTTATCAGAAACTTTGGTTGAGAAAAAGTCAATGTGTAAATTTCGGGCATCATTACAGCTTGAACCGAGCGGATATTAAGTCCTTTTTCTTTGCAAACCTGATAAGCATAATAAGGTGCAAATGCTTCCATTCCGCCATGATTAAGCACAATGTACAGCGGTTTAGATGTTTTAAGTCCATCTATAAAATTATAGACAAGTGTCGGCAAACCGAAACTATGTATTGGCGAAACTATAATGATTTTGTCGTAATTATTGACATCGTCCTTAAACTTGGGGATAAAGCGGATTTCGCCACCTAATTCGGCTTTTATTTGCTCTGCGATATACAAACTGTTCCCCGTTGATGAAAAGTAAAATATTCCGTTCATATTGCATTTATTCTGATATTACTGTTTTTTTTCTGCTTTTGCCAAATAAACAAAGACAAGTATTATTCCTATTACGTTAAGTCCAACTCCGCAACCTAATAAAAATCCCTGCGTAAAATCGCCAAAAGCTGTTGGCAAAATGTTAGTGAAAAAATCTTTCGACACGTATAGCACGTTTCCCAACACTATAAGCGTAATTCCTAATTTTAAATCTTTCATACGATAATTATTTGTTTTTATTTGAACACGTTAAACTCAATTTTATCGACTATTCCTTTGTAATACTCATAATCGCCTTCGGGCAGATTCCACATAACTTTTACCTTCTCGCCAATTTTTAAGTTGTCCTGAGTTTTGTAACTTTCTACAACAACCGAAAACTTGACTTTTTCGTATGTGTTTTTGCCTGTTGTAAAATATCGGTCGGATGTTTCAAAATGCGTAAAAAAACCGTAATCGTTAAAGTAAAATATTCCTGAGACTTCAATTCTGCCGTCTGAAAGTGTCCCTTTGACCGAATAATCGTCTATTTGCTCCCATTTTACATTTTCAGACAACAAATAACTCGGAATGAAAGCAAATTCGCAAAAAACAGTTATCAAAGCCGATTGTGCGACTTCTTTGCTGTTATCGAAAGCTACATTTATCAAATTCATCAGCTTAACTTTCATTTCCCCGTAGCCATCACGATATAAATCTCTTGCTGCAACAGGCATACCCGAAATTTTCATGTAGGATGTTCTTCCCAATGGTTTTACAGAATTGAACTGCGTTGTGTGAAGTTTTCTCCACTCCTTGTCAGGCGACATTTTCAACCAACTTTCTTCCCAATAAACATCGGCACAAACAGGGACAGGCGTATTAATGAAACCGCAAACGCGAATGTACTTTTTTAAAGGTTCGGGCAGGTCTTTTATCGACTCTTCGGAAAAAACTTCAACCTTGTGAACTTTATTCCTTTCAATAAACTCCGATTTTTCTTTTGTAAAAACTCTTTTCATGCTGGTACAACTTGTAAAGATTAACAATATTGACAATAATGAAACTATTCTTTTCATCTAAAATTTATTTTGTTGCTTGTCCTTCCATTTGAGCTTTTAAATTGAGCAAAACCTGAATGTACTCATCGGGCAAATCTGCATGTATATTGTGATAAGATTTAAAACCACCCACGTATTTACTTTTTGGCACTAAATCAACGACTTTTTGAGCATCTTTTTCGTCCATTGCAGCAAGTAAAACTCCGTTTTTATCGTAATATTCGGGTGCAGTAGCTTCATTTGGTGCTACATGCATCACAACAGTAGGCGATTGAATATTTGACAGAATTTCTTCAGTATCAAATCCTTCAAACCACGAAAAATCGTAAAAAGTTACTCCAAATCGCAAATCATATTTGCCGTTTCCGTCCTGCATGTTGGCATTTAAAGCATATATAGAGTTTATTCCCAACTTTGGCGGGAAATACCAAATTTTGGGAATTTCTCCGGGATGTTTGTCCAAATATTTCAGGGCGGGTTCTTTTATCACCTTGTCCCATGCTTGCGGACTTATAGTATTTATAACTTCTCGCATGTAGTTATGTTCCAACGAATATTCCATAAAACTGCCTATCTCATTTTGGTTAAGATATTCGTACATATTTTTAAATTCTAACCATGCAATAGTTTTTCCCGCTTTAGTGGGAAGCGTTGAAAAGAAAGGTCCGTCTTCCAACACGGTTGCTATAATATAATCGGGGGCTTTGGCAGAAACGTAAGCTGCAAGCAGGGCTCCCGACGAATGACCCGATATGTAAACCTTATCTTTTATAACATTTTCGATAAACCAAACTATATCGTTTCCTATTTCTACAGCATTATACTTTGCAGGATTTTTCGATGAATTTCCGTGACCGTAATAATCAAGTGCGAAAATGTGAAAATGTTTCGATAACTCCGGCAAAACTTTTGCGTAATCGTAGCAATTGACTTGCTGACCATGAAGCAAAAGAAGTTTTGGAGCATTATTAGGTCTTTCGATGTAATAAATTTCGGAGCCGTCATCTGATTTGGCAAAATTCTCGGTAAAACTTAGTTTATATCCTTTCTTTTTCAGAAAACTTTCGTTCAGATAGTCGTAATTCATATTTCTGTAAGCAAAAATACCGACAGCAATTAGTGCAATAAGTACAATTATTCCAATTACTATAATAACCTTAACTAATTTTTTCATATTTAATCAATAAGTTTTTCTTGTTTCCACTTACAGTATAAATAGATACACAAATAGTATCAATGCTTTTATATAATGTTCGCATTTAATATAAGTGCCGCAATCAATCCCATAAAATTAGCTGCCATGTGGGTAAGAATTGCGTAAGCATTGTTATCGTATTTCTCCTGATAATAACCTGCAATTAAACCAAGTACAGATGTCGAAATAAGGGTTCTAACCAAGAAAAAAGCACCTGCACCTGTTGATATTAAATTCAAATGCGCTAAACTAAAAGCAATAGCACCAATAATTACAGGTAAGCTAATATGCCTTTTAAAGATTTTTATTCCTTTGTTTTTCATCGGATTTAATATATTTTGAAGAAATCCACGAAACAAAACTTCTTCTACTACACTTGCGTAGATGAACACGAAAAGAAAAATCTGCAATGGCGACATCACACCAAATGCGTAATGCGATTCTGCATCAATTCCAAAAATCTTTCCTATAATAGTCATAAGAGCGTTGACTATTACGGCAGCCAAGAAACCGAAAAGCATTGGTTTTAGTGTCTTTTTGAACTTCGGTACTGCAATTTTGTAATTCACATGCTTTTTGAGACCGCAAATCAAAGCTATTGAAAGTATCAATATAAACGTCAAACCCCAAAAGGATTGAGGAAAAAATTCAATGTTAATTTGCAGTTTTCTACTAACAAATGACGATAACAGAAATACTATTGCTGTCAATAATATTCCCCAAATAAGTCTTTCACTGTTTTTCATTTTTCTGTTTTCCATAATATATTTTGTTTTATGATTAATATTCTTTAAAAATCAGACCCTTAAGGGGTTGTTGTTTTTACATTTTTGCTACCGCGGACAAGCAGCCAAATTGCAAATGTAATTTCCCAAAGTCCGCCAAGACCGAGAAAATACATACCCCACTCTTTTCCAAACAACTCCATAAGGTAGCCGAATGCAAAGACAGCGTATCCTATCACTCCCCAAATTGCCAACCAAGACGGTGCAATTTTGTGTTTGTACAAAGTTAAACACATTGGCATACTTCCAATTCCTAAAACCAACATTGCAAGAATATAGCCCAAATCGTTTGATACGCCTACGTTTAAGAGTATTGTTGAAAGAGATAAACCTTCAAATATTCTTGTAAAAAGGTAAATATTGCTGACTGTCGGGTTGTACAATCTTAGTGTTTTTCTAAACAAAATCCCAATAAACATTACCATTATCGAGTTAACGATAATTAGTATTGCTCCCAAATATTTTTCTGGATTATTTGAGCTTTCGTACAAATGACTTCCAAGACCGTAAGCTACAAAAGCCAACAGAAAGAAAGCTCCTATTGTCCGAGCATTATAAATTGTAACGGAATGGTTTTCGTTTTTCATTTCTTCAACAATTTTTGTGTTAACGATATCATTATCCTAAAAGAAATATCGGGATGTGCCGTTTGGTTTACTGTTCCGACGACGTAAAGTTTTTCTTTCGGGCAGTAAAATGCCAAAGCACCCGATAGCCCCGAGTGTCCTACAAAATACGGTATTGCACCTGTGGGATTGAAAATCCAAGGAATTTTGAACATATGAATACCAACACCTGCACGCATCGGCGGGAAAATTCTGTTCCAAACTTCTTGTATTTCGTCTATGTAGGATATTTTAAACAATTTACCTTTAAAAAATGCTTCAATAAAAACAAGCATATCGCTAGATACCGAAACAATTCCACCGTCTGCTCCAAAAGATGTCATTGCTTTAGGGATGTGCAACTCATTGCTTTTATAATACAGGTGCATTGGTGTTTCATCGTTTGCATCTTGGTAGAGATAGGTTTGTGCTAAGCCAAGTGGCTGAATAATACGCTCCTGACAGTTTTCGGAATACGATTTTTCGGTGATAATTTCGATGATTTTTCCTAAAATCTGAAAATTAGCATCCGAATATTTTGCTTTTCCTTTGGTTCCGGGTGCAAAAAGCGGAGACATTATCTTTGTCCTTTCTATTGATTGCTCAAAAGTCCAATACTGGTCGTTGCCTGCCATTAATTCATCTTCCAAACTTTTTCCTATTGCACCTTTGTCTTGAAAATAGTCGGGCAGCCCCGATGTGTGAGAAAGCAAATGCCTGATGGTAATTTCTTCGGAATAATCTTTTCCTTTGTAAACATGCAGTCCGGATACAATAGAAGTATCTAAGTAATTACTAATCTTATTGTCAAGGCTTAGCTTGCCTTCTTCTCTCAATCTCAAAATTATGGCAGTAGTAAACAGTTTTGTAGTACTTGCGATAAAGTAAGGTTTGTTTAATGTCAAATTGCCGGATGCTCCCTGCCAAGTAACATCACATTTTTTAATAGCAAAAGATGTCCCGAATACTTTTTTTCCATCAACCACCTTATCCAAGACAGTTTGTAGTGATTTTTCTTTTTCAGTTGTCATGTTTTATTCAATTTTTAATTTTTTTCAGACATGTATATTAATACTAATACAAAAATAGTTATCCTATTTATATGTTTGAAATAAAGGATATTAAGTTTGTGTTAAGATTTTAGTTTAGCAACTAATTGCTTTCGATAATAAGTAGATTCAACTATACTCAATAAAAAAATAATGCAAACAATGAAAGAACAGCTTGCTAAAAAGGCTGATTAGTAGCATTTTTTAATAAAACAAAAAAGGCTGTCTTCTTTCTGAAAACAGCCAATTTATTAGTCATAAAGTTATATTAATTTAAAAACATCTTTACATCTTCTTCAGGTGTTGTTATACCTCCTATTCCAAAATTATTGACTAAAACATTTGCAACGTTAGGAGAAAGAAATGCCGGCAAAGTTGGGCCAAGGTGAATGTTTTTAACATTAAGCGATAACAATGCTAGCAACACAATAACAGCCTTTTGTTCGTACCAGGCTATATTATATGCAATAGGCAATTCATTAATATCATTCAACTCAAACACCTCTTTAAGTTTAAGTGCTATTAGTGCAAGAGAATAGCTATCGTTGCACTGCCCTGCATCAAGTACACGAGGTATTCCTCCAATATCTCCCAACTGTAGTTTATTGTAACGATATTTAGCACATCCAGCTGTCAGAATAACCGTATCTTTTGGGAGATTTTCGGCAAACTCAGTATAATAATTACGATTTTTCATACGTCCGTCACAACCAGCCATTACAAAAAACTTACGTATTGCTCCAGATTTTACAGCATCCACAACTTTATCAGCTAAGGCAAATACTTGAGCATGTGCAAATCCACCGACAATCTCACCAGTTTCAATTTCTTTGGGAGCTTGTAAGCGCTTAGCATGCTCAATCAATTTTGAAAAATCTTTTGGCTTGCCATTTTTACGATCTTCTATGTGGGTAAAACCTGAAAATCCTGATGCTCCTGTTGTGTAAACTCTGTCGGCGTAGGTCGATGTAGAGCGAGGAGGGACAATACAGTTAGTTGTAAAAAGAATTACTCCATTAAAGGTTTCAAAATCCTCATTTTGATGCCACCATGAGCTGCCATAATTGCCAACAAAATGGCTATATTTCTTGAATGCAGGATAATAATGAGCAGGAAGCATTTCGCTGTGAGTGTACACATCTACTCCTGTACCGTTTGTCTGTTCTAGCAAATCTTGCATATCGCGCATATCATGACCGGATATTAAAATAGCAGGATTGTTACGCACACCTAGATTTACTTTTGTAATTTCCGGATTACCGTACGTAGTAGTATTTGCCTTATCGAGTAAAGCCATGGTTTTAACCCCATACTCGCCACATTTAAGCACAAGTGCTGTAAGTTCATCTGCAGAAAGGTCTTTTGTAGTTGCCACAAGAGCCTGTTGCATAAACGCATGAATATCGTCATCTTCATAGCCTAAATTAGATGCGTGTTCAGCATACGCTGCCATTCCTTTTACGCCGTAAATAAGTAATTCGCGTAGAGAGCGTATATCTTCATTTTCCGTTTTAAGTACACCCACGGTTGCAGCCTTTGCTTCCATCTCTTCAACAGTGTCGGCTTGCCACGTTGTGCAGTCACAGTTCGGACATGTGGCATCTAGTGCTCCTATAGATTTTAATTGTAAAGCCAGCTTATCGCGTAGTTTGATAGCAGCTCTTATACGTTCAACAAAACGCTCCTTATCGAAATTTGCGTTAGTTATTGTCATAAACAACGACTCCATAACAAAACGATTGGTTTCCTTTGAAATTTCAACTCCATTTTCGCGAAGTTTTAATGTGTTTCTTGAAATTCCTTTCAGTATAAATACCAATAAATCCTGAAGATTGGCTACATCTGCGGTTTTACCACAAACACCTTTAACAGTACAACCCTTATTTTGGGCTGTTTCTTGACATTGAAAACAAAACATGTTCATTTTTTTAAAATTTTTATAGTTAATATTTAGTTAATTAGTTATTATTTTCTTGAATTTTAAATCCAACTTTCTTCTTTTATTTCGCCTTGAACCCCTATAACAATTTTCTTGATTGGTACCTTTCGAGATGCATTTTCTGTAGCAGTTCTAACCAATTGTACCAGCCCACCACAACATGGCACCTCCATAATTACAACTGTTATAGTATTTATCTGAGCCAAGTCAATCATTTCGGTGATTTTTGCAACATACACCTCCTTATTGCTGTCGAGTTTAGGACAAGCTATTGCCAATGTATGATTACGAATAAATCTATCATGAAAATAAGCAAAGGCATAAGCCGTACAGTCGGCAGCAATAACAACATCAGCTTTTTGGAAAAATCCTGCCTGAGGATTAAGCAAATGGAGTTGCACGGGCCAATGTGTAAGCTGTGAGGTTATTGCTTGAGTTGGTGTAAATCCAACTCCAACCTGTGATGGTTTAGCAAAAGTACGTTCCATGCTACCAGGACAGCCACATGCCATTTTAGGTTTATTATTTACACCAGCTTCCCTTGTTTTAATTGAACTCAAATCACCTTTAATATCATTTTCTTTCATATAGTTGATAGCTTGCTGAAAGTATTCGGTTTCTCCATGATCTTTCAAGTGCTTTAAGTGCGCTAAAATTGTTGTTTCACCCTTGATAGCTATACGCTCAATTACAGCCCGTTCGTCATAAGGCTCTGCCTCTCTTTTTTCAATAGTAATAGCACCCACAGGGCAATCTCCTATACATGCTCCAAGTCCATCGCAATAAAGTTCGCTAATTATTATTGCTTTTCCGTCAATTAGTTGCAGAGCCCCTTCATGGCAACCCTCAACGCATACTCCGCAACCATTGCAAAGTTGCTCATCTATTTTTATAATTTGTCTTATAGCTTTCATTTATTATTAATTTTTTGCAAATATATTTGTCAGACAATTTCAAAGCGTAACATTTGTTACCAATATTAAAATAATTTTATATATCTTTGTAACAAATTATAAAACAATGAATAAAGACCTACTATATTTCTGTTCGTTTTGCCGAGATAAAACAGACGACGAGATTGCTAAAATTAAATGTACGATTGAGCATAGCAGAAAGACATATAAACGTGGCGAGTACGTCGCCTATCAAGGAGATGATGTATCGTATTTGTTTATGTTGACAAAGGGCAGTGTAAAAACTGAAATGGTTGCCGATTCAGGTTTGACCATTCCTATATCGGAAATATTTGCACCATATCCTTTGGCTGCAGCCTTACTTTTTGCCGATGATAACCGGTTCCCTGTAGATGTTATTGCTTTGGAAGAATGTGAAATACTGCGAATAACCAAGGATTCTGTTGAGAAACAGATGGCAAAATGTCCTGGATTTTTACGCGGATTTATGGCTTTTAACGCTAATAGCATTCAGTTTCTTTCAGAAAGGCTAAAGATATACGCACAAAAAGGTATTAAAGCTAAAGTTGCTTATTATATTTTAAAGCACTCCAAACAAGGTCGTTTTGAATTTGGGAAAAGTATAGCATCATTGGCAAGTTATTTTGGAGTTGAACGTCCCTCACTTTCACGTGCACTTTCCGAAATGTCACGCGACGGTATAATAGAATTTAAAAACGGAGCCGGACGCATCCTTGATTTCAATAAATTAAAGGAATTGATATGATGCCCATAAAAGTATCTTTTAATACTAAGAACTAGTAACGCTGTGCGACAACTTATATAATACTTGTGCAACTTTTAGTTCTTCAGGATCCCATTCAAAAAAACACTGCGTACAAGACCAAAGTACACCATTTTGGAAAGTATATTCCGAATTACATTTAGGACAAATAGCAGTTTTACCCATAATATTATAGTTATCAGTCTGTTAATAAATTACTGCAAAGATAAGGATAATATTGGGAATGGATGTTTTGAAAATTATTTAATAATATTTGGATAATTTAAAAGTTTATGTAATTTTGCAGTACAACTTCAAATTTGCATAAATATGGATGGTAAATTTATTAATAGAGATATAGCCGATGTAATGCTTGAAATGTATAAATACTTTCCGGTTATCACGATGACAGGACCTCGGCAATCGGGGAAGACTACTTTATTACGTAACGTATTTGACCAACTACCCTACTACTCGTTAGAAAATTTAGATATTAGGCATTTTGCACAAAATGACCCGATTGGGTTTCTTAGTCAGCACAAAGAAGGAATGATATTAGATGAAGTGCAAAATGCTCCTGATTTGCTTTCGTACATACAAGGTTTGGTTGATGAAAATAAGAAAAAGAGATTTATACTTTCGGGTAGCTCTCAATTTTCAGTAATAAAGCAAATTACTCAATCACTTGCAGGACGTACCGGTGTGTTGGAGCTGATGCCTTTATCGTACAACGAAGTTAAAACAAAAGCTGATGAAAAATCTTTAGATGAAATGCTATTAACAGGGTTCTATCCTGTGCTATATACAGGTGAGAACATTCCCAGATATTTCTATCCGTCTTACGTTAAAACATACTTAGAAAGAGATGTACGCGATTTGTTGCAAATAAAAGACATGATGCAGTTCTACACATTTCTAAAACTTTGTGCAGGACGTATAGGAAGTTTATTTAACGCTTCGGAACTATCCGGCGAAGTTGGCGTTTCGGTAAATACCATTAAATCGTGGCTTTCGGTTTTGCAAGCATCGTATATAATTAAGTTGTTGCCGCCTTTTTACGAAAACATAAGAAAAAGATTGACCAAAACGCCTAAACTTTATTTTTGCGATACAGGTTTAGCATGTTACCTTTTGGGCATTGAAACAGAGCAACAATTGGCTAGAGACAAAATGCGCGGACATTTGTTTGAAAATTTTGTTATAATGGAAGCCTTTAAAAACCGCCACAACCAAGGTAAAGACAGCAATTTATATTTCTACCGCGATAGCAATGGCGTTGAAGTTGATCTACTACTAAAAAACGGAAACGAATATTCGGCGGTTGAAATTAAGTCTTCACAAACCTATCACCCTGAATTTGAGTCAGGTATCCTTTCGTTAAGCACTTTGTTAGAAAACCGCCTAACTAACAAAGCCATTTTATACGCCGGCGATTTTGAAAACGAAACAGCAGATATTAAACTGTTGAGTTATAGGAATATGGGGCGGGTTGTTTGAAAGATTTGTAAATAATCATGCTTTTGTTTTTCGTTGGTTGTTTTTACTAAACTTTGCAAGTTGCGAATGTACGATCGTTTTAAAATTTAGTTTTTTCTTGTCATTGAGTATTGTATTGGTTATCGTGTAGCTGTTAATTAACAATTACATGCATTGATTAAAATTTGTAGGTTTATCTTCATTTTATAACCAATAACAGATGTGGTTGCGTTAGCACGTGATACTTGTAGCGTTTTCGCTAACGATAACGTTGCTCATATAACATAATTACACAGAAGTGCATTTTTATCACGACTCTTATGTTACTTATAGTCCGTTGTATGAAAACCGACAAACATATAATTCTGTAACGTAAATTTTGTATATGAATATTAAAGAAAAAATAGGATTAAGACTTCGTGAATTACGTACTGCAAAAGGTCTAAGTCAAGAAAAATTTTCGTTTGAGTGCGCCCTTGACAGGACGTATATTGCTAGCATTGAGCAAGGAAAACGTAATGTTTCGGTAGTTAATATAGAAAAGATTGCAAAAGCGCTTGATATGTCTGTTTCAAATTTCTTTAATTCACCAATTTTTCAATGATATTATATGATTAAAGTAAATGATTTTGTTTTTTTGACGGAGAAATACAAAGACATAGATAAAAATTCTGTTGGTTTTGTTGAAAAGGTAACGACTTCAAAAGCAAAGGTGTATTTTATTGGTAAAAATGTTGAAATAGATATAGAATTATCAAAAATCAGGTTTTTGGATGTAACAAAAACAGGGAAACCACATAAATATAAAATTTGCAATGTTTGCCATATTTTAAAAGAAGACTACAAAGACTTTGATATTAACCAAACTGATGCAAAAGGTAGAAAAACTACACGTCCTACGTGTACGAAATGTCGAAAAATCATTGATGGTGTAGCTATCAAACCTTCTGAAAAAAAGAGAATGAATGATATTAAACCTGATAAATTTTTCATTTGTCCGATTTGTAAAAAATCTTCAATACCGTTTATAACAGCCAATTTAGTCGTTGATCACGACCACGACACAGGAAACGCAAGAGACTGGATTTGCGATAGTTGCAACACGGGTTTGGGTCGCTTTAAAGACAGCATTGAGTTAATGCAAGAAGCTATTAAATATTTAAAAAAACACGCACAAGGTCAAAAAAGCTGAGGATGTGTCATTTCTAGTCTTTTGATAGAAATGTTAGTATATTCTTTAGAAATTTCCATTCCTAAGTAGTTCCTTTTGGTCAACTTAGCCATTTTACAGGTAGTCCCAGAACCGCTCATTGGATCAAAAACTAAATCTCCCTCATTAGTCCATGATAAAATATGATCACGAGCAAGTTTTTCAGGAAAAATAGCGGTATGTTGAAATGCAATTTTGTCATTTGTTGAACCCCCAAGACCAACAGCATAACTCCATATGTTTGTTAAAGTTTTTTCTTTTTTAAGTTCGGCAACAACTTTATTATTAATACCATCTGCTTTTTTGTTTGAAACCAATTTTTCAAATCCACTTCTGGCAGTTTTAGTTTTTAACGGGTTAAATGTAGCAACTTTATCTTTAGAAAATACAAACATAAATTCGTAACAATTGGTATAGGCGTTGGAACGCATAAATGGGGTATTCTTTTTCTGATAAATCATTACATCATGAACATTAAACCCAATTTCTTGAAAATATAGACATTGTCTAAAACTTGTTAAGCTACGATTTCCATTTTTAATTTTGTCACCTACAACCCAAACTACTACTCCACCTTTTTTCATTACACGATACAACTCTTTTGCAATATTCTCAAAATCAAACGAGTAACCATTATAGTCCCGTAAATCATCATAAGGAGGTGAAGTAACGACTAAATCAATACAATCGCTTGGCATCTTTTTCATTCCTACCAAACAATCAATATTGTATATTGAATTTATCTCGAATTCTCCGACTTTCATACATCAAAACTTTAGAGTTACAAAGATAGTAAAATTGTTTGAATTGACACTTATGATATGCATCTTTTTAATTAACCGCAAAATTAATTGACAATAACGTCGGGCTACAAGGCAAATTTACAACATTTAGGTTATAAAACCTCTAAAAATCAAATTAATTTCTTTTATTTTACAACCTACTTATCTATTCTCTTCAAAAACAAATCCCCAAAACCACTGTGCTTGCGGTGCAACAACCACACTACAATCAATCCAAAAACAAAGGTAGAAGTGCTTGTTTCAATCATGTGGCTTAGTCTTACGCTGGCTAAGGGCATTAGTGGGTTTGGTAAAATATGTCCTAAATGTGGTATGGCAAAAAGAAATCCTACCAACAATGCGGTTGCCCACGGTTTAACCTTTGAACCTATAATTATTGGCATTGATATTATTGCAAACAGAACACCTCTTATTAATTGTAGCAAAATCAAATCAGGTGTGTTGCGTATTGTGGCAAATGTGTGTGCGAAAAATGGTTCTATTTCGCCGGGACTGCCATAAAATGCTCTGAGTTCGGGGTTTTGCCATGCAATGTAATATCCTGCTAACCAATAAATAAGCATATATATAATTGCAATAACGCCAAGTTTTACCAAAAGTTGCTTAAATGGCATAAGCATATAACGTCTTTCAGCAACGACATCTCTTTTCTTCCATTTTTTGCATATAAGAATAGCTAGTGGAATGTAAATTATTGGTATAGACAAACCCATAATAAACAGACGTGGAAGTAACTCAGGCGAAACGGTTGTTTCGGTAAGGAAATACCATGTTTCAATTTGTGTGATAAATGTAAATGAACCGTAATAGGCAAAAGCCAGAGCTAATGCCAATCGCCAGCCATGCCAACGTGAAGAAAGTATTAATGCAACTATTAAAACCGTATTTATTACTCCTAGAACAAGCGTGCCAATCTCCTGACTTAGCAAACCCGGCTCAGAAACAGTCTCAGGCATCAGATTTCCTATAGCCATTGAGCCTAAAATCCAAATAGGGAAATAAAGAATTACTAATAGTATTAACCTTAAAGTCCAAGTTAGAGTTTTCTTTAAATTCATATTGTTTTGTCTTGAGTGGTGTTTCTGTACAAACGTACAATATTTGTAAGTTTAGAAATTATTTGGATGTTATTTTTTTGTTAATAATAACGCTCATTTCGACTACGCTCAATGAGCGGATTAACTGCGCGTTGAGCGGAGCCGAAACGCCCTACTCTATAACTTCCTTATTTTTAAAATTACTGAAATGGGTTTCATTCTGACATTTAGATAACTCATTCAACAAATTAGTCTCTCCTTTTATCAAAGCTTCTTTTTTGGCTCTACTCCATCCCTGCACTTGTTTTTCACGATAATATGCATCATCAATACGCTGAAATTCTTCATAATATACTAAACTAACAGGCAAATGTTCTTTGGTGAAATTTGCCCCTTCGCCAGCTTGATGTTGTTCTAATCTTAGTTCTATATCTGTTGTACTTCCTGTATAGTAAGCCCCATTAGAACATTGTAATATGTACATGTAACCTTTTTTCATTATCGTCTTCTTAATTTAGTTGTACTTTTATTAACGCTCATTTCGACACCTCGGTACTTCGGCTGCGCTCAGTAACCACCAGCTCGGTGGGCACTAGCTCAATGAGCGGATTTACTGCGCGTTGAGCGGAGCCGAAACGCATAGCAAATTACATTTATTTTAACCTCGCTCATTTCGACACCTCGGCTGCGCTCGGTGGGCACTAGCTCAATAAGCGGGTATTGTGCGTTGAGTATTCTAAGTTAAAAACAAATTATTTTTAAGTTTTTTTTAAAAATTTATCTTTGGTGTTTCAAACAGCCAGTCTATAGTACGGTTCATCTCGTTTTACTACGGCAAAAACACGATATACCAAT